>NZ_PTRF01000030.1:0-26754 GCF_002965705.1 Escherichia sp. MOD1-EC6842
TAGTGCCGTTGAGGGTAGCGCCTGTGTCCGTTCTGATGATGCCTCCGCTGTTCTGAGTAATATCAACCGCACTGCCATCAGAGCTGACATTCAGCCACCCACCGCTGTTAATAGTAGTACTCGTGACACTGCCTCCACTGCTGACATACTGGTACCCACCGCTGTTAACGGTTGTATCCGTGGCACTGCCACCACTGTGGACATGCTGCTCCCCATTGCTGTTAATGATAGTGCTCGTGGCGCTGCCACCGCTGTGAACATGCTGATCCCCATACCTGTTAATGGTGGTATTTGTCGCCGTGTCGCCTGCAGACAGGTGCATGGACATGCTTGTTTCAGCATCTCCAATTGTCTGGTTATCATAGGCTGCAGCCAGTACAGACTGTGACGGTATAAGCAGGCCGGCAATCAGCCCTGCCAGTACGGTACGTTTGATTTGACGGGGGCGCCGGCCTCCTTTCCGGGTCAGCTCTGAGGTAACGACCCACATCCCGGTGGATTCGTTCCAGACTGTGTTATAAACCTTATTCATCGCTTACTCCTTTCTCCAGGGAGGCCTCAACACCCTGTTCAGTTAACGAACGGTGAAGTTTATTGATGACCCCATTAACCTGGGTGCCGGTTATCAGCCGGGTACATTCAAATTGCCGGTCGGTATTTTTATGTCTCGGGCACCACATAAAATCTTTATGGTCAAAATTCAGCGACGTGTCGTCCCAGCATCCATTGCACCCGTGAGAGTTAAATACCCGCCACGGGGTATAAAACTCGCTGTTGGGCAGGCTGAAGCCGCTTATCAGCACCACCGGGATTCCGGTAGCCCAGGCCAGCCATGACAGACCGCTTGGCAGACCAATGAAGAAGCTGGCATGGCGCAGCAGGTTCACCCGCTCCTGTAGCGGGAGCCTGCCGGTAAAGTCTTCTGCACCCCACGGGATGTGATTCCAGACAAAGCCATGGCCATAGTGGGCATCCCGGTCAATGCACAGCACCCGGTAACCCAGCGATTTCAGGTGTGCGATGACCTCACTCCAGCCGGTGCCGTTGTTCCAGTATTTCGCCTGACAGGTGGACTGTGTGGCGATGCACACATAAGGCTCCTGGATAACCCGGGGCCCAGACAGGTCAAGCCGGACGGGGGCTTCACGCGGGTCAACTCCCAGAATGTAGCCTGCAGAGCGGTGAAAACCGACCTTGCGAAAATCCACCGGCTGGTTGTCTGTATCACCACCGAAATAGAGCCCCACGCGATAGCTTGCATAAGGTGCCACCGTGCGCGGCTTATCCGGTGTGGAAAACTGTATCTGCGGATACTGAGATGCCAGCAGGTCAATAAGTTCCTGCGCCATCGTGCACTCCACCCGGCACTTATGAAGCGCCTGAAAACGTTCGGCATAAGGGAACCAGCCGAGCAAATCGCCAAGCGTTCCGGTCGGGAATGAAATCAGCACAGGCCGGTCTTTCAGTTTCAGGGTTTCATCCAGCAGGGGGGGCTCTTCCCCCTGACGGAATACCTGAATGCGGAAACGCACGAAATATTTCTTACGGCTGGTCACCCAGCCTTTATCCACATCGCAGCAAAAAAGAATATTGTCTGAATCCGCATCCAACAGACGCACGTGCCATTTCCCTTCAGGAAGTAATACACGGGCACCATCATTGAAGTCATAAAAGATATTTTCAGGTCCGACCTGCGTTGGTGTATCAGGCGGGGGAATAAAAAATGTATTTTTCAGCGTTGACATATTCTCACCTTCAAAAATATATAAGCGTTGAAAACGCACGATGAGTACGCCAGAAACATAACTAAAGTATTTTTCTTGTGATATCACACCTCGCGTATCACATCATATTTAGTCAATAACTTTAGTTGTTACAGATGAAATGTTCTCTGCATTACTTCTGGTTACGCGCAGGAGTTAGTTTACAGTTTACGTGCGGAAAAACTTATCAATTTAGGAAGAGCATCCGACCAGTACGCGTCGTTACAGCGCTTACAAAAACGTCCTGTTCATAATCCATGCAATATCTTCCGGTTTCTCAGACCTATTTTATATATCGCCCTTTGCCGGTAGTAACACACATTCCTGTAATGTATCTGCATACGTTATGCAATATCACTTACCGTTTCCCCACCAAGAAGTGTATTTATCACCCGTCGCTCATTGACGCTTAAACGTTTAAATCCACACCCACTACTTATATAGCGAGAAGGCACGACCAGAATGTGCAGAAAAATACTTTTCAGTTGGCGGAAATTTTGTGAAGGAGAAACCCAGGTAAAAGGGTTTCTGATATTATTCCGTCCTCCCTGATGTCCAAATAAAAAATGCAGGGAGTTCCTCTCAGTTCGTGGCGTTCAGAATAAAGGACTGACAGATTCCACAAAAACCACAACGCCTTCACCATCACTGATGACTCATGGCAGGTCAGATCCACCACAATGACACGCTGCTTCCCGGGGAGGTGGTTGTCGGACTGAATATGCGACACAATCTGTTCCGGCGTTTCCACGGAGATAACCTGAACGGCATGTTTCCCGGCACTTTCCATCAGTTCAGACAGCCAGAGGTGGGTATACTGACACTGACTCATCAAAAATATCTGTTTCATACGTCTTCTGTCAGCTCCGGAGGAGCCTGTTCATTCCATTTTCTCGATAACATCCACTGACGTAGTTTCTGAAGTTTTGTCAGTGGCCTAAGTGGCTGTCTTGCTGCTGGTGCAACAGGTTCCGACAGATAATCCAGTTTTGCTCCTGAACTGGCCGGGATTTCCTGCGGATCCAGTATATCTAGGATCCGCAGGGCGCGTCTTCGTCCCGTTGTCGGCTCGTTCTGTATGAAGCGCCTGCTGCGGATATGGTTTCGTCCCTCGTGCGCAATGTAATGCAGAATATCTTTTGCTGTTCGCTGGGGAATATGAAACTCCCGGCTGACCAGCTCCGCCGTCAGTAACCTGCCGGTTCGCATCCCCCAGAAGGCCACGATGATATACAGCGCCTGAGCCTGCATATCCTGAACACACTCGGGACAGAAAAAATGTCTCTTTTTTCGGCTGCGCCTCTCAGGCATACCCGCTACCTGAATATCTCTCAGTCAGAAATTATGGGTTAAGGAACACTGACACCTTCCCCACACCAGTAATCACAGCAGACATCTGTTACCACAGGTAACGATTATCAGTGTCGAGTAACACGTAATACAGGTGTACAGGAAGATGAACCGTGGTTGTCAAAATGACCCATTTTGTCAACATCAGTTTAAAAAATTATAAGTTATTATATTTGCGAGATTATTTTCTTATTTTTTTGTTAATATGGTTTTTTATTCTAACTATGGTATTCTGAACAACTCAAAAAAATGATGGGGAACAATGCGATATCTTTACAGAAAGGAAGTAATACGCAGATTTTATTGATATAGATCAAGTGTTTTTTAATAAATGGTTGTCTGCATAACATACGTTTTTTAGTATTTGCCGCCTGTAATACAGGTAGTTGACAAAATGGGTCAAAAAGTTGCTTTTTTGACGACTTCCATAGCCGTTCAAAGCGAGCAGAATTTGAAGCAGTATAAATCACCGTATGTCGGATATTCCGGTGTCCCAGATAGTCCTGAATCAGTCGCGTGTCAATACCGTTATCCGCCAGTGCATAACCACAACCGTGCCTGAGCATATGGGGATGGACAGCAACAGCCAGCCCGGCATTCCTTCCTGCTTCAGTCAGTAAGTTATAAAATCGTTGACGGGTAAGCGGACGCCCTGATCTGGAAATAAACAGCCAGTCCCTCTCTTCTTCTGCTGAAGGAGATTTTATAGTCTCCCGGGCTTTGAGCCAGTTCCTGAGACATTGCACTTCTTCATTCATTAAAGGATGTACAGTACTGAAGCCGTTTTTCAGGCGCCTGACGCAAATTTTTCGGGACACGAGTTCTAGGTCAGCAAGACGTAACGAAAGCATTTCGCTGACCCTTAGTCCGTGGAGAAATGCAAGAAGTATCATGCAGGCATCACGCTCTGGGTGGCGCCCCTTCAGCACAGCCTGTAGCAAAAGGCTAACTTCATGGTGAGTCAAAAATTTTCGGGAAGACATAATATGGCTCCGGCCAGATGAAACGGTGCGATCAAGAGTGACACGATAATCCCATTTGGCTATAGCGAAACGTGCTAAAGTTAGGAAAGTGGAGTACAACGCCGATTGTTTTTAAGAACAGTCATTTGACATAGCCGCGCAGGTATACCAAATGAACTTAATCCAGCAACTGGCGGGAATTATCGAAGGGAATCTGAATAGTTCACTGTCAGTAAAAATTCTTGCAAAACGTTCCGGCTATTCAGAACGCTGGTTGTACAGCCTGTTTCAGGAAGTAACGGGGATCAGTGTAGCGCAGTATATACGTCGCAGAAAGTTAACACTTGCTGCTTTACTTTTGCGTCATACCAGTCGCCGGGTAACCGACATATCACTAATGTATGATTTCAGTTCCCCCCAGGCTTTTTCCCGAGCTTTCAGGCAACAGTTCAAGGTGTCACCAGTACAGTATCGCAATGCGGATGCCTGGGATATGCAGTATGCCCAGCCCGTATTATACAGAACCACACAGTGCACAGAATTCAGAATGATTGAGATAGCTGAGGGCAATCTGTCTTCTGTTCCAAATCTTAAAATGCCTGTGAATCTGGGAATGGACTTTATCCATACCCAGAGAGGAAATCATTTTATTTATAACCGTAATCTTTTTCAGTCCATAATATCAATTTATGGTTCTGTTAATGAAATGTCTGATTTTATGATTTCAGGTGAAATGATACCATCCAGAGAGACGGATTCTGAACTTCTTTATTCTTTTAAAGAAATAAACAGTTTTTCATTGCCAGAAATGCTTCTTCCTGATGGTTTATATGCCAGTCAGGAGTTTACTGGTACATACGAAGAGATTTTTGATTTCCATATGTATGATGCTATGGGGGCATTGTGTATTAATAAATGCGTTTTAAAAAGAGGAGCCATATATACACTATTTCACAGAACAGATAATAAAGATGTTATGAATATGCAATTCCTAATTCCCTGCGTAAAAATTTAACTTTTCCAGACCCGATGAAAACGTCCCGGATTACTGGCTGTATACAGCACAGTATGATGAATGTTCCTGTGTCCCAGATAATCCTGAATCAGACGGGTATCAATTCCCTGATTAGCAAGAGCATAACCACAGGCGTGACGCAACATGTGCGGATGAACCTTAATTCTCAGGCCCGCACGCTGACTATATCGTGCACAAAGTTTATAAATCCATTGTCTGGAAATTTTTTTTCCATGATTTGACAGAAAAAGAAAATCATCCTGACTACCTTTAGTGTATCTTTTTCGGATCAGGAACCAACGTTGCAATAATTCTATTGTTTCTGGCTGCAATGGATGTGAAGTTGATAATCCGTTTTTTAGTCGCCTAATAAAAATAATTTTTTCAGTCATATCAAGATCTCCCAGTCTAAGGTCTATCAATTCACTGACGCGAAGTCCATGTATGTAAGTTATTTGCAGTAATGCTTTATCGCGGATTTCATTTCGCGTACCCGTTATAGCATTAAAAAAAAGGGACCATTCGCTGTGGGTGATGTATTTACGCATATTTTCTCCTGTTAGAGTTGTATATAAATTTTACATTATTAGATAAAAGGAAGACTTATCAGTTTCGGAAGTGGGTGTTGTAAGTGTAGTGGATCACAAAATCAGGACACCGGGACAACCTGTTTCCACTTTTCTTCATGTAAGCAAGGCGGTAAACCACCGTTGTTCGTGTGAGGTCGATAAACGTTGTAATAACCATTTATCCACTGGTTTATATCGCGTACCGCATGGATAAAATCATCATAACCACCTTTCGGAAGCCATTCACTTTTAAGGCTGCGAAAGACTCTTTCCATCGGCGAATTATCTAGGTAATTCCCTCTGCGACTCATACTTTGCATTACCCCATAACGTCAGGGTAACTTTATGTATTTATTGCTTTTATACTGAACACCTTGATCTGAATGAAACAGCAGGCGGCCATCATGTGGTCGTGTTTCCAGTGCATTACGCAAAGCCCTGCACACCAACTCAGCATCAGCGGTTAATGAGAAGGCTGAACCGATAATCCGCAGTGAATATAAATCAACAATGAGCGCGAGATAACACCATCTGTCCCTCAGGCGAATAAAGCTGATGTCGCCGCACCAGAGGCAGTTTGGTGCGGCGGGGTTAAACTGCCGGTTCAGTAAGTTTGGCAATAGCGAACTCGCCGGTTGTACTCCGCCATAAACTCATCAGCAAATGATTGGCTGCATCCACTGAAGAAATACCCCTGAGCCTGAGTTCCTTTACGAGGCGATCCTGAAGCCAGCCGGTTTTCGCCCCAGTCGTGCTGGAGCTGGCATCCAGGCTGAGTTTCGAAGCGAACTGTTCTTTTTGATGGACGCATTTTACGTTTGGGTTGGATGTAGTAACGCAGCATGGAACGTCCGCCCGTACAGCCCATTACCTTAATCTCCACGAAGACATGACACAAAGACTTGATCCTTTATGTCATAAAAAGTGACATCTATATATGGGTTAAAAGTGACATTAGAATATTGCAGTTACAATGATTGTGCGCATAATCTATCTTATGTTAAATATCAAGGGCTTATATCGTTAATATAACAAGGATTGATGTGTTTGTCATGTCATGATAGCAAAGTCAGGGATGTCCCGGAGAGCCGCTATCTTACAGGCCACACTGTAGGGAGTACGCCCGAGCTTTTCGGCCAGCCAGAACAAATGAACGCACACCGCTTCGTCTGGTACGGATTCGAGGGCATCGAGCAGCATCGTCCCCTCTTCTACCCGCCAGGGTTCGCCGGTATGCGGAAAACGTGGGTCGGGCAGACGTTACTGTTTCTCTTCCTTTGGTTTCGACGCTGCCGGAACGTTGGACTTCTTCATACTGACGTGCGCCTTCATGGCGGCGACGGCCCGGACTAGATCCTCGCGCTCCTGCTTCATTGATGAAATGTTCATTTGAGCAGTCCAGAGAACTGGTGGCCTCATCCATGAAGAGAATTGATGGTTTTTTATAAATGGCCCTTGCAATAAAAATACGCTGTTTTTGCCCGCCGGATAAACCTTCACCCAGCTCTCCTATTAATGTACCATAACCCATCGGCATTTTTTCTATATCATCATGTATTTGTGCAAATCTGGCTCACTCAACCATCCAACTTTCATCAATTTGAGTCGAAAAACTACAGATATTATCTCTTAACGTCCCGGCGAAAAGTCGGTCATCCTGTAAAACACAGAATATTATTTTATGATAGTTGTTAATTCCTGTTTCATTTATATCGATACCATCTACAAGTATATTACCTTCACTCGGCGGAAATAGACCACATAGCACTTTCATTAATGTCGTTTTCCCTGTCCCAGATGCACCTGTAATTGCGACATGTTCACCGGGTTGAATCTCTATATCGAGATGTCTTAGCGTATAGGAAGCATAACTATCATATTTATAACTGATATTCTTTGCCGACAGTGAAACAGGACGCATATCATTTTTTACCGGAAGAGCATCTTTACAGGGTGTAATTTCTGTGAGTGCTATATCCGAAACCTTTTCATTATGAAGGCTCATCATCTGAAGCCTGAGTAAAAAATCAACAAAGGATGAAATACGATCAGAAAATTGACATCTAAAAGAACTAAACGCAACAAACATGCCTATTGTCATGCTCCCTGATATAGTCAGGCTGGCTCCCATCCAGAGGATAAGTATTTGTTCCATAGTCGCAATCAGTGCATTAATACCACCAAAAAAGGTTTAATTTGGATAGTTTTATCCCTGTAATTATTGAATCGATTTTAAGATTAAACCAGTTCTCCTCTCTTCGTTTATTAAGTCCCTGTACTTTTACAGTTGCAATACCATAAAGTGTCTCCATGAAAAAGGAATTGGCTCTGGCATCCTTTATTAAAGACTCTTCGGATAACTGACGAAACCTGTTGTATGTCAGCACCCGGATAAGTACATATAGCTTCGTACCGACGATGGCTGGTTTACCTCCTGGTTCAGCAGAGGCGGGAGCGTTCACCACTGCACTGGCAGACTACTTTACCAACAACAGCGTCATCTATGACATTGGTGGTGTTACCACCACCACAGGGGTGTCTGAATATCTGCAGCGCGCCAGTTTTGATTTTGTGGCGCAGGCGAATCCAGAGATACCGGGAGACGGCTGCATCCTTCTGCTAATTGAGGCCAGTAAAGGGATGGGCGGGGGAGTATCAGCCCCCTGGCCTGCTACCCGATCCCTGACGGTAACACAGCGGCACTTCTTGTTTCTAACCAAGCGTTGTTTAACGGTTTATTCCCATCACAGCTTTCCACCACCTCTGGGATTATTTTTACGTCTTCAGTCTCATCTATGGGATTTTATCAGGTGGCAGTAGCGGTAGGGTCTGTCGACCTGGGGGTGCTGGATTATTCGGGCTCACCAGGGGGCTGCTACTCTTCAAACGGAGACAGGGAGCACTTTTATTCAGTATCATGTAGTGGTCAAGTAATACTGGCCACGGTTTTACAGTAAAAATGATATCTGTTCTCTGACTCTTCCGGCGTCAGCCCTCCGTTATAATGGTGAGGCCTGACGCTATTGTAATAATTCAGAATATAACTGCTGATTTGCTGCCGGGCCACGTCTTTGCCTGTGTAGCCATCGGTTGGCACCCATTCTGTTTTCAGACTGCGGAAGAAGCGTTCCATTGGACTGTTATCCCAGCAGTTTCCCCGTCGGCTGACACTTTGCTTTATCCTGTAACGCCAGAGAAGTTGTTGATATTTCAGTCCTGTATATTGACTTCCCTGGTCGCTATGGAACATGACGTCCTGCGGCTGACCACGCACCTCATACGCCATCCGCAGGGCACTGCTTATCAGGGCAGTATCGGCATTCGCTGACAGGCTCCAGCCGATAACCCTGCGGGCAAAAAGATCCATGACGACCGCCAGATAGCACCAGCGATTTCCTGCCCAGATATACGTAATATCTCCGCACCATACCCTATCTGGCTCGGGCACAGCGAACTGGCGCTCAAGCAGATTCGGCAGGCAGGTATGTTCCTGACGAGCATTTTTGTACTGATGTTTTCCGGGCTGACAACTGCTCAGGTTCAGATATTTCATCAGACGCCCGGCACGGTAACGGCTCATCGGGACGCCGTTTTGGGTCAGCATTTCAGCCAGCGTGCGCGCTCCCGCAGAGCCCCTACTTTGGTTCCACGCCCGGCGTATTTCGCTGCACAACCTGACTCGCGCCGGATTAACCGTATCGCGTCGTTTTCGCCAGTACCGGTAACTGCTGCGGTGTATTTCCAGAGCAGAACAGAGGCTGACAACTGAGTGGCTGTCACTCAGTCTGGCAACTATCGTGAACCGTTCAGCGAGTCGGACATCAAGAGCGCGGTAGCCTTTTTTAATATCGTATTTTGTTCCTCCAGGCGGCGAACCTGCTTTTCCAGTTCGCGGATACGTTGCTGGTCTGGAGTAATAGGTGTGGCAGAGGGCGCAATCCCCTGACGCTCTCGCCTGAGCTGGCGCACCCAACTCTCAAGCGTGGTAGAACCGACATTCATCGCTTCACTGGCTTGTCGATATGAGTAGCCCTTATCAACAATTAGCTGTGCACATTCCAGCCTGAATTCAGGGGTGAAAGTACATTTGGTTTTCTTGTTCATTAAGTCACCTGTTTTGTGTTGTGGTGAGGATATCACCTTTAATCAGGTGGCCAAATTTACTGTGCCACTACATCATATGAAAGCGCGGAGGTATCGATTTCCTTCGTAGGATTAACCCTGAGCGCACAGTCCGGGTCGCTGTCGGCATCCTACACCTCATCCTGGACTCAGGGCTGGGCCTATACGAGCAATGGCCCTGGCCCGGTTTTTAATGGGGATTCGTATGAAACCGCTGATACTACGTTGACTTATACAGGCAACGCTGCAGTTACAGTGCAACAGCCCAGTAGCTGTGTAGTTACATTCCCTTGGACAGGAGCACCAGACTGTACCTCCGAGCTGAACTCGAATCTGCTGTGGGGTTTTGGGCAGGTTGACTCTGGTTCGCTCGTCGAGCAAGATGTAGAGAGCACACTGGCACCGATGTTTACCAAAATAGACACTATCTCTGGGCTCGATACCTACGCACTGCAAAATATCCTGTTCTATCCTAACCAGACGCTTAGCCTATCACAGGGTTCGCTACCCGGTGATCTGTTGCTGGTCGGGCAGACCGTTCCACCATTAGCTATCTCACCGCAAGGACCAATACGAATCGGTATTTCGTCTCAGGGTTCGCAACAACTCGTGGCCTTCACCGCCAGTTACGACGGAAACACGACGTCAGACGTTATTTGGGAAATGTAGCCCTCTGTCGCCTCTCATGGAACACTGGATAGCAGCACGGGTGTTTACACGCCCCCCTCAGTCATGCCAGAAAGTGCCGCAGTAAAAATCACCGCCACCACTGGCTCGCAATCGGGCTTTGCGTTGATAATTCTCTACCCTGCCTCAGCTTCTACGGGCTTGACGATAACTCCGCCACAGCAGTACATCACCTCCGGGCAGAAAACCCAACTGCAGGTGACCGACATTCAGGGCAATAGCCCGAACATCAGCTGGACACTCTCTCCGTCAGTTAATTCCGGCTCCGTGACAAACGTGTTTGGCATCTGGGAATACAGCGCGCCAGAAACTATCGCCAGCAGTTGCACAGTGACACTGATCGCCACTGACAACAGCAACCCTACGCAAAGCGGAAGCTGTCAGCTGACTTTACTGCCAAGCGCAGAGTTGACTGTCCAGTCCTCTTCGCCTTCAGTCTCACCCGAAGGTGTATTGACACTGACGGCAACCATACCGGAAGGGATCAGCACGCTCTGCTGGGTTGTGACTCCCGCTGAGGCTGGGATCATTTCTAATAATCAGGGCACAGAAGTGGAGGCGACCTTCACCGCAGGTAGCTCCGTGCAGTCTTCTGTGCAAATGATAGCTTTTGGTCTGGGCGACGTAGCTGCCCTAGGCTATTGCACGATAGCCGTTTCCTGAAATAACAGCAGGAGCATCCCGAAACATCGCGGGATATGTTTCTGCTATTTCAATAGCGAATTCATTATTCATATGGAAAGGATGAAATTACTGTCATCCTGTTATTTACTTTGAGGTTAACATTTGGATTTTCGAGGTGTGGTAACTGCCATATGCGGTGGTAACCTAAATGTCTGAACTCCAATCAGTGGTAGGAAGCTGCTCCTCATAGCAGCTGGTTGAGCATGCCGGCCGCTCCCACTGCTCTCAACACTAGTTAAGTATCCGGCTTTTTTACATTGAACAAAGAGACAAGTCCGGCATGAGAAAGACTCGTTATACTCAAGAACAGATCGCTTTTACGCTGAAACAACAGATAAAAGAGGTTACTGCAGATCTGGTTTGTCATGGCTGTCAACGCACTTATTTCTTTTACGGCGGTAAGATAGGTTAGTAAACCATAAGAAAACAAACCGAATTTATTATTGGAAGGATTGATTTTTCGGAAAAATATCCCTGGCAAACACAGGCGAGTTCGTCCAGAAATTAGCGTAGTAATTCAATGCTGAGGCATGGATTTCTTTTCTGCAGATTGCTACTGAAATTATTATTATCCATATATTAAAGCAGATTCAGGATGCCTGATCGTCATTTACATACTCCCAACAGTACTACCCCATTTATCCCAAATTTTCAGTACTGGACGCGTCGCTGAGTATCTAATACACTGATTGTAAGATTTAAACTTACAACTACGGGACTCGAATATGGCCAGAACTATGACAGTTGATCTCGGGGATGAACTCCGGGAATTCATTGAATCTCTCATAGAATCAGGAGATTACCGTACTCAAAGCGAAGTAATTCGCGAGTCACTCCGTCTCCTGCGTGAGAAACAGGCAGAGTCACGTCTCCAGACACTACGGGATTTGCTGGCAGAAGGCCTGAGCAGCGGCGAACCTGTGGAGTGGGAAAAGGATGCGTTCCTGAAAAAGGTCAGGGCTGGTACGAGGGCTGCTGGTGAAAACCGTTAAACTCACACCGAAGGCCAGTCAGGATATGGAGGATATCTGGTACTACAGCTGCCACCACTTCGGTGAAGATCAGGCTGACAGATATATTAATCAGATATCCGGTATTTTTCATGTTCTGAGTGAAATCAATATTGGTACTCCCCGACCAGAACTGGGTGAATGTATCTGTGCACTACCCGTTGAACGGCATATGATTTATTTCCTACAGAATGATTATGATATTATTGTTATCCGTGTATTAAGTCAGCATCAGGATGCGGGCCATCACCTCAACTGGCAATAACCGCGACAACCATATTGTGCTGCGTGAAAATAGGCAGGGTTACAGGGGTGAACCTTGTCAATATTCAGGTAGCGCATCCTCTCCTTTCCTGCTCCCTTCCCTTTTTGGTTCGATCCTGTTTGCCCTGGCATTACCCCAATTCTCCCAAAAGCGGCAAACCAGCCCTCAGCCCGCGCCACAACTGGCTTAATACGGGCTCCCTGCTGCAAAACGCGTCTTTACGTATTTGGTTTTACCCACAATAATGCGTGATAAGCAAACAAAAGGATCCGCGTGCTGCGATTTATTGTCGTGGAAGGATCCGGGCGTTCAGGTCAGAATACCTGTATCCATAAACAGTGCGTGTGCTACGTGAAAAATAACTCATGAACAATGTCATTCCCCTGCAGAATTCACCAGAACGCGTTTCCCTGTTACCCATTGCGCCGGGGGTGGATTTTGCAACAGCGCTCTCCCTGAGAAGAATGGCCACTTCCACAGGGGCCACACCGGCCTACCTGCTGGCCCCGGAAGTGAGTGCCCTTCTTTTCTATATGCCGGATCAGCGTCACCATATGCTGTTCGCCACCCTCTGGAATACCGGAATGCGTATTGGCGAAGCCCGGATGCTGACGCCGGAATCATTTGACCTGGATGGAGTAAGACCGTTTGTGCGGATCCTGTCCGAAAAAGTGCGTGCGCGACGCGGACGCCCGCCAAAAGATGAAGTGCGCCTGGTTCCGCTGACAGATATAAGCTATGTCAGGCAGATGGAAAGCTGGATGATCACCACCCGACCCCGTCGTCGTGAACCATTATGGGCCGTGACCGACGAAACCATGCGCAACTGGCTGAAGCAGGCTGTCAGACGGGCCGAAGCTGACGGGGTACACTTTTCGATTCCGGTCACACCACACACCTTCCGGCACAGCTATATCATGCACATGCTCTATCACCGCCAGCCCCGGAAAGTCATCCAGGCACTGGCTGGTCACAGGGATCCACGTTCGATGGAGGTTTATACCAGAGTGTTTGCACTGGATATGGCTGCCACGCTGGCAGTGCCTTTCACAGGTGACGGGCGGGATGCTGCGGAGATCCTGCGTACACTGCCTCCCTTGAGGTGACGGCATACGCGCTTCCTTATATAAGCTGTGGTCAGCAGAACAGACATAACATAAGCTGGAGCATGTATATAAGCTGTAGTGAGTAAGTCATGTTTTATGAAGGGAGCAATGCCTCAGCATCAGGTTACGGGATCACTTACGTAAGGGACAGGCTGATGGCAGCTCAGCTACAGACAGCACTGCAGGAAACAGAATATAAACCGCAGTGAGCAGACCACTCACTGCACCGGTTAATATAAGCTGTAGTCAGTAAAGGAGCGATCTTCACTGACTACAGTTTATGTTCAGCGGGATTTGAAGAGTTTTTCCAGGTCATCCAGCGTGATGCCCAGTTTTTCAAGCAGGGCAAGCTTCTCCGCCATCTCCGGACTGACTTTTTCCGCAGGTGAAGGTGGCAACGGATTTTCCTTACTCTCATCATTCGGCGCTTTTAACCGGGGACGCCGGTAGTGAATACAGAAGAATTTTGTCCGCCCCCGCTGGATCTCCGTGTAATCAAGATATCCAATCTCGCGCAACTGCTCCATTGCCCGTCTGACCGTCTGGTTCTGGGAAAATACAGGAGACTTCAGATTGAGGCGTGCACGCAGCCGCGCCAGCGATATCGGTGCCGGATCCCGGGGCAGGCTCTCTATAAAGGTGTAAAGTGCCTGGGCGGACTCCCGTCGCTTCAGGGCATTGATGGCCTTGAGCTGCAGCAGCACTTTCCGGTCAAACTGGTACAGTTCAAAAAGGCGGGGATCAGCCTGTAACTGAACAATATCCCGTTCAGTATCGTAGTAGGCTGACTGTACCAGATGGGTGATGTATTCCCGGGTGTGCTTCTCATCGGTGCGGGAAAAGGAGATCACGGTACCGGCAATGCGTTTCAGGGAAGGGCTGATGCGCTCACGCAGCCTGCGTGATGACTGGCTTGAGGGTATACCACACAGTTTTGCAAACTCGACAAAAGGCAGTTCAACTTTGTCACCAATCACGTTATGGCGGGCAAAGGAATGAATGATCCCCACCCAGGTCTTGAAATCGTTATCCATATCCAGCCGGGGGCCGGTGATCTCAACCTTATCGAATCCTTCTGCACGGGCCAGGGAAAGACGCGTCAGTTCTTCCGTGGCATCGGTGCGTGACAGTGTATTTTTTTTACTGTTCTTCAGTGACTTAAGGGTCGGTACAAAGACGCCCAGACGCATCAGCGCCACAGGTTGTACGGTGTTGTTATTGTTTGGTGTCAGTGTCACCAGCTCACCGGACGACTTATCCACCTCGCCGAACAGTTTTTTGATGTCTGAATTTTCGTTTTCCAGAAAGCCTCCAGCCTGTGGACAGTAAAAGAATAAACAGAAAATCGTGTGTCAGAACTCCGCTAACTGACTGAATAAAAACCTGCAGCCTGTATTTAACAACTGAGTCTGGCGTACTGACCATAGTTTATGTCATTAACTTACTTCAGTATATGGATTACTGAATACAGCTTATCATTAGCATGTTACAGTTTATCAGTAACATGCCACAGCTTATGTGATCGTGGTCCCGGCCCATGAGTGACAAGGTTTGCAGCGATATGGGGATCTTTAATGGATCCTTTAGTTGATCATTCATGGATCTGTTTACTGGATCGGGCCTCCGGATATGTGGATAAATCATTCCAGAAGGACAGCGCACACAACCGTTTTATGAAAGGGCTTCAGGGCGTACCTGCTCACTGTAACTACAGATACATTGCGCTTCCTCGCCGGTTCGCGGGCTTCGCCCGGTCACCGGTCTGCGGCGAGCACCGACAACATACAGACAGAAGTCGCCTGATAATACCGATAATGTATATATACCCCTCCTATACTGCCTACTCTCTGAGGATGTGCAATGTGATTTATGCAGTGGCGTTCGTCAGGAATGTGTAGTGGATCATAAAATCAGGACACCGGAATAACCTGTTTCCATTTTTCTTCATGCGTCAAGGCGATAAACCACCATTGTTTGTATGAGGTCGATAAACGTTGTAATAAGCATTTATCCACTGATTTATTCGCGTACTGCATGGCAATCACCATAACCACCTTTCGGAAGCCATTCACTTTTAAGGCTGCGAAAGACTCTTTCCATCGGCGAATTATCCAGACAATTCCCTCTGCGACTCATACTTTGCATTACCCCATAACGCCAGAGTAACTTTCTGTATTTATTGCTTTTATACTGAACACCTTGATCTGAATGAAACAGCAGGCGACCATCACGCGGTCGTGTTTCCAGTGCATTACGCAAAGCCCTGCACACCAACTCAGCATCAGCGGTTAATGAGAGGGCTGAACCGATAATCCGCCGTGAATTATCTCATTCTTTCACTGGCAAGATTATAAACGTCACTGCGCTCACGTTTACCCACAGCTACAACAGCGATAATTAATTGTTCGTCAATCACCTGATAGACCAGGCGAAAACCTGACGCACGTAATTTTATTTTGTAGCAGTCCTTTATCCCGCGCAGTTTTGCGGAAGGAATATGCGGATTGTCACAGCACTTTTTTAGCTTTTTCGCAAACTGTTGCTGAATAGTCTTGTCCAGTTTTTGCCACTCTTTCAGCGCATCTTCCCTGAATTTTACCTGATACCTCATAGGTATTTATCCAGGTCTACATCATGCAGCGGTTGGTTGCTGCGTTCGGCTACCAGTTTAACTAGCTCCTGATCGTCCAGGGCATCGAGCATCTTTTCGTACAGCTCTGCGGGTACACAGTAGAAAGCGGGCTGATTACGGTTCAGGATAGCGACCGGGAAACCATCACCGGCACTGACTGTCGCCATCGGATTTTTCTTCAGCTCGCTGACACTGGCGCTTGTATCACTGAGAATAATGTTAGGCATAGGCCACCTTTCAAGACTATTTAACCAGTCTCAAAGATACTCCTTATATGACCTGTTAACAAGTCTTTTTGTTGTTTTTTATACAGATGGACAGAATCACCTGAATGTCCAGGTAGTGCGGGAATTAAACAAGGGGCGTAAAAAAGGCCGCTTGCGCAGCCTGATGATGGCATTCAGCGCTGATAGAGCCGAACCCACTCGATGATCTCGTTAAGCTGGTCGTTATCCAGTTCCGCGCAGTTCGCAAAAATTGCTTCCGCCACGCGCCCCTGATGCTTTTCAGTCGTGGAACCGATACCCGCCACGCCGCCCATACCTTGTTGTCCGTTGTCAGTAAGGACTTGCCGCCCCGTTGATGTGACAAACTGTTGAGCCTTGATTTCCATCATATTATCCCTGTTTGAGCACTTTGCCGTGGCATCACTATACCAGGGGAGATCTCGCGCTGCCAGCAGAACTGGACGGAATAACCTGAACGTCCATTCTGGCATGGCATCAATGAATGTCCGTTCTGTGCCAGAGGTGGGTGTCACCTACCCGTATCCTAATATAACACTCTGACGCGCCCAACGGTCTTGTCTAACCCCTCGCCTGCTCAGAGACAATGTCTAACTATGCGGTTTGATGTGAATGGTGACTTGCAACGTACGATAATTTAATGGCAATGCAAAATATATTGTACGTCTTTCATGTTTGTGTACAATGTGATTGAACTTTGTACGCAATATATGGGCAGGGAATCTATCTTAGAGGAAAACTATGAAACGAGATTACGGTAGTGTCGGTACCATAGCGCTCAGAGCAAGTGCTCTACTTCAGGCCATGAGTCGGGATATTGAGGAGCAAAGAAAAGAATTCAATCTGACAGAGTATCATCAAACATATACTCGTAATGCGGTCGCAAAATTGCCGAAGCTAAGCCGACGCATCGTAGAACTGGCCGTTAAAGAAATGGAAGAAAGTGGCTATGAATTTAATAAAAAGCGGGTAGGCAACGTCGAGCAATATGCATTAACAATTCAGAACGTTATTGATATTTACGCTCACCGACAGATACCAAAATATCGCGATGTTCATAAAGAACCTTACGTAATTTTTGTCGTCAACTTGAAAGGTGGGGTTTCAAAAACCGTCAGTACAGTAACGCTGGCGCATGCACTACGAGTACATCCGGATTTGCTGCGTCATGACCTTCGTATCCTTGTGATCGACCTTGACCCGCAGGCGTCCAGCACTATGTTTTTGGACCATACCCATAGTATTGGTACAGTCCTTGAAACTGCCGCCCAGGCAATGCTAAATAATCTCGATGCTGAAACACTGCGAGAAGCGGTTATCCGACCCACTATGATTCCTGGCGTTGATGTCATCCCTGCTTCTATTGATGACGGCTTCGTAGCAAGCCAATGGGAGTCTTTGGTTGCTGAACACCTTCCTGGTTTTAAGCCTTCTGAAGTACTCAGGAAAACCATCATTGACCGTATCGCTGATGATTATGATTTTGTCTTTATTGATACTGGCCCTCATCTTGATCCATTTCTTCTCAATGGCCTGGCGGCGAGTGATTTACTTCTCACCCCTACTCCCCCGGCGCAAGTTGATTTCCATTCAACTCTCAAATATTTGACTCGTTTACCTGAAATGCTAGAACGTTTGGAAGAAGAAGGCGTTGAGCCCCGCCTGAGTGCGAGCATAGGGTTTATGTCCAAAATGACCAGTAAGCGCGATCACGAAACTTCCCATAGCCTGGCTCGTGAAGTGTATGCGAGTAATATTCTTGACTCATCGCTTCCGAGACTGGACGGGTTCGAACGATGTGGTGAATCTTTTGACACTATCATCAGTGCTAACCCTGTTTCGTATCCAGGAAGTGCAGAGGCATTGAAAAAAGCTCGTACCGAAGCGGAACGATTTACTAAAGCCGTTTTTGACCGCATTGAATACATTCGGGGAGCATCTAAATGAAAAAGGTTTTAGCTCGAGGGCGAGTTCTAGGCAATAGCAATTCAGAGTTCGCTCGCATGCTTGAAGGTGACGGAGAGATCAAAACGTTTACTCTTAAGTCTGGGAAACAAGCAAAATTCATTAAAACGGTTGTATTAAGCGGAGATATAGAATCTAAAACGTTCGTTGATGCATCTGTTAATGGACGCGATCAGACTATGCTTTCGCGTGAGTCAGTTAGTGACATAACTCGCACGATTAAACTTCAGCAATTTTTTCCGGCTATTGGTCGGGAAGTAGATGGACGAATTGAAGTATTAGACGGTACGCGTCGTCGCGCTGCCTGTATCTATAACAACGTAAAATTCGAAATACTGGTTACAAAAGACGGTATTGATATTGCCGACGCGAGACAACTTGCAAAAGATATACAGACAGCCAGAGAGCATAGCCTCCGAGAACTAGGAAAACGCCTTGAAGTTACTTATGGGGCAAGTATGACAAAAGAAGAGATCGCTCAGGCTGAAAGCATCTCTCCGGCAAAAGTAACACGCGCATTTCAGGCGGCATCAGTACCGGATGAAATGATCTCTGTATTTCCGGTAATCAATGATATTTCGTTGTCGGACTATCAATTTTTGTTGAAACTGTCTGAAAAGGCAACCAACAAAAAAATGTCAGTGGAAGAGTTTATGGATAGAGTTCGCCAAAAACTGATGGCTTTACCTGACTATCCAACAATTGAGAAAAGCAAAATCCTGGCGGTCTTCAGGTCTGAAGGAAAATTGCTTACAGACCGGCCTGTAAAAACAGTTGAAACTGAGAAGTTGAAAGAGTTTTCTGATCGTAACCAATTTGCCAGAAAGAAGACTGACCCCAGAAAGCGTCTTGTTGTTTATGAGTTCTCCCGCATATCTAATGAGGTGCAGTTAGAAATCGATGAGGCTATAAAAAACATTCTAAGAAAACTGCCTGAATAGGATATGCCGGGTTAATATCAGGATGCCAAATGGCATCCTTTTTTTGTGCACAGAAAACCCCCAGCTAGGCTGGGGGTTCCGGAAAGCTTTCAGCTTTAAGCCAGTTATTAAAACCCCTTTTGATTTGTTAAAACACCTTGCGGTCTGGCAACTGCAAGTGTCAAACAAGAAATCAAAAGGGGGTCCCAATGGGGAACGAAAAGAGCTTAGCGCACACCCGATGGAACTGTAAATATCACATAGTTTTTGCGCCAAAATACCGAAGACAGGTGTTCTACAGAGAGAAGCGTAGAGCAATAGGCAGTATTTTGAGAAAGCTGTGTGAGTGGAAAAGTGTACGGATTCTGGAAGCTGAATGCTGTGCAGATCATATCCATATGCTTGTGGAGATCCCGCCCAAAATGAGCGTATCCGGCTTTATGGGATATCTGAAAGGGAAAAGCAGTCTGATGCTTTACGAGCAGTTTGGTGATTTGAAATTCAAATACAGGAACAGGGAGTTCTGGTACAGAGGGTACTACGTCGATACGGTGGGTAAGAACACGGCGAAGATACAGGATTACATAAAGCACCAGCTTGAAGAGGATAAAATGGGAGAGCAGTTATCGATTCCCTATCCGGGCAGCCCGTTTACGGGCCGTAAGTAACGAAGTTGGATGCAAATGTCAGATCGTGTGCGCCTGTTAGGGCGCGGCTGGTAAGAGAGCCTTATAGGCGCATTTGAAAAACCTCCGGCTATGCCGGAGGATATTTATTTGCAATTTTCACCACGCTTTTTTCATGCTTATTTCACTGAATATAAAGTGTTTTTTTTAATTCTTTCATAGTGAAATCACCATGAATTTCTTTTTTTCAAAGTCTGGCGACCGGTAGTTCGTTCCGGCGGGTAGTGTATACCGGTGACAACATCTCACGCTTTATCTGCCATTCTGGCGCAATGCCTCGGCCTGCAAACCACAATTTCCCCAGACCGGAATGGTTAATGCTGTCCACGACTTTCAACGGCTGGTTACTGTTGCTCCGGGGCTGAGTATCATCGAAAAGGTTCAAATGCGAAACCCCGGTAGGAGTGAAAACGTTGAGTATGCGACCCGCTTTTGCATATCGATGGCCATCCACCCATATCCTGTCCAGGATTCTGACGGCAGCGGCAATGATATCCCGTGTATCCTGCGTGGGAATGAGCAGTTTTTCACTGGCTACATTCCCGTAATACGGTTCGTTTACTGCGAACGGTGACGTCTTCAAAAAAATGGCGATATGCCTGCAGAACTGACACTCGCCCCGCAGCTTTTCAGCTGCACGCTCAGCGTACCGACAGATGGCCTGGCGCATGGCCTCATATGTCGTGACGCGCTCTCCAAAGGACCGGCTACAGACTATCTGCTGTTTGGGGGGGCGGTTCTTCCTCCAGTGAAATACAGCTTTCTCCATTGAGTTCCCGGACCTTTCTCTCCAGAACCACATTGAAGTTCTTCCTGATAAATATAGGGTTCGTGCGCCAGCTGCAGTGCAGCAGTTATCTCTATTGTGTTCAGCTTCTTTGAGATCCTGCGGCCCACACCCCAGATTACCTCCACCGGCTGCAGTGACAGCAGTTTTTCCGCACGGCGGATATTGTCCGGCGTTAATGCCAGCACGCCACCAAACTGTGGCCACTCTTTGGAAGCCCATTGTGTTGACTTTGCCAACGTTTTGGTTGGCCCCATTCCGACACCGATAGTCAGGCCTGTCCCGTTCCTGACGTGTTCACGCAGCTGCTGGTCGAAATCCTCGAAATCGATGCAGCTGTCAATACCTCGCACGTCGAGAAACATCTCGTCAATCGAGTACTGCTCAACGCGCGGTGCCAGCGCCTCCAGATGAACTATGACCCTGTTCGACATCGATGCGTATAGCGGGTAATTACTGGAGAAGGCGATGACAGACTCCGAAAATTTCACCGACTTCAGCTGAAACCACGGTACCCCATTTTGATGCCCAGCCGCCTGGATGTTGAAGTAAACGGCTTTAACGGTGGTGTTCTGAACGGTGTTCCTTCTGCATATCACTGGTATACCGAACAGTATGGCGTGAAGTGACCTGTGGGGTATGAGGTGAATATCAGCAGTCAGAGAGACAACTTCATTCAGGTGAATTTTGACACGCCGTGGTGTCAGCCAGAAAGCGACGTTATTGCAGAATTAAGCCGCCGTTTCAGTTGCACACTGGAGCACTGGTATGCCGAACAGGGCTGTGATTTCTGTGGCTGGCAGTTGTATGAGCGTGGAGAGCTCGTTGATGTGCTGTGGGGGGAACTTGAATGGTCTTCCCCGACAGATGACGATGAGCTGCCGGAAGTCACCGGACCGGCGTGGATAGTCGACAAGGTGGCGCATTACGGGGGATGAAGTATGACTGAGACGGGCGGGCAACCGCCCGTTTCTTTGTGCACAGAAAACCCCCAGCTAGGCTGGGGGTTCCGGAAAGCTTTCAGCTTTAAGCCAGTTATTAAAACCCCTTTTGATTTGTTAAAACACCTTGCGGTCTGGCAACTGCAAGTGTCAAACAAGAAATCAAAAGGGGGTCCCAATGGGGAACGAAAAGAGCTTAGCGCACACCCGATGGAACTGTAAATATCACATAGTTTTTGCGCCAAAATACCGAAGACAGGTGTTCTACAGAGAGAAGCGTAGAGCAATAGGCAGTATTTTGAGAAAGCTGTGTGAGTGGAAAAGTGTACGGATTCTGGAAGCTGAATGCTGTGCAGATCATATCCATATGCTTGTGGAGATCCCGCCCAAAATGAGCGTATCCGGCTTTATGGGATATCTGAAAGGGAAAAGCAGTCTGATGCTTTACGAGCAGTTTGGTGATTTGAAATTCAAATACAGGAACAGCAACTGTCTTGAATGATAAAATTAAAGAGATACCGAATGGTATGACATATCCCATTCTTCGTTCTTCCTGAGCATCGCATTCAGGATTGTCAGCAGCTTTCTCATGCAGGCAACAAGTGCAACTTTCTTTGGCTTTCCAACGGCCAAAAGCCTGCTGTAGAACGCTTTAATCACAGGGTTAAATCTGGTAGCAACAAGAGCGGCCATATACAGTGCGGTTCGCGCACCAATTCTTCCACCAAATATGGTTCTTCGCCCGCGCATCGTTCCTGAATCACGGTTAACAGGAGCTACACCAACGAGCGCGCTAATCTCTCTGCGTGTGAGATTGCCAAGCTCTGGAACTTCTGCGAGCAGGCTGGCGGTCGTTCTAATACCAACACCTTTGAAAGTGTTGAGTCTGTCAGCAAGCTCTTTGAAGTGGTTTTGAACGTGTTTACTCATCTCAGCATCGACTCTGGCAAGCTCATCGTCGAGAGCTTTTATGATAATGTTGATGCTCTTTCTGCTTTGAGGGTGTGCTGGGTGAAGCCTGTTTCGTTCAGCTACATGCATGGCTATCAACTGGCGACGTCGAACTACCATTGCAGTGAGAACTTGTCGTTCAGCATCCTGAATGGGGCGAATGAAGCGTTCTCTATCTGGATGCTTGTTGATTACCTCAGCCATTTGAGCAAGAACCCTGGCATCAATGCGATCGGTTTTGGCCAGATACCCCATAGCGCGAGCAAAATCACGCGCTTGCCTTGGGTTGATCACCGTTACATCAAAACCTGCAGCCTGAAGCGAGCAAGCTATTGCTGCTTCAAAGCCACCAGTAGCCTCCATAAGCACAAGAGAGATACGACACTCTTTGAGTTTATTGATGATCTCATCAAAACCATCGGAATCATTACTGGTCGTGAACTGTTCGATTTCAGCGGTAGCAGCGATATCAAGTGTTGCTTTAGAAACATCAATGCCCACGCAGAGTGGATTTGGCAGCCTCATTATTACCCATCCTTGCAAATACGTTATGGAAAATACGGATAACTGTTCGGGTTTCAGATGAGTGGCTCAGCATGTGCGCCGGTCGCTGTATCTCGGGCTTTGAACCCTAGGGAGGGTCAGGCTGCACATGCCGTGCCAAATCTAATCCAAAACCATACTAACCGAATTTCAAGATACAAGGGAGGTGGCGGCTTTCATGGCTTACGAATCCGGTAAGTAGCAACCTGGAGGCGGGCGCAGGCCCGCCTTTTCAGGGCTGATGCTGGTCTGACTGCACTGAAGCGCCTTTATAAAGGGGCTGCTGGTTCGCCGGTGGCCCCTTTCTCCTTGCTGGCATTGTACGGGCATGAACAACCAGACTGCCAGGAAGGCCGTTTCCCTCCGGGAACGGGGATGAACGCGCGCCTGCGGCGCCCGTTCTTTTCCCCCGCCTTCTCTGTTTATGACCTGTCAGAAATCACATCACCTTCCCTTTGATTATTCTCTTTTTCCTCCTTTTCTGACTCTGATTACTGCTGCCCTGATTATTGTCTGTTTTGTTGTTCTCCTGCTTATGCCTTTTCCGGGCGTCCCCCTTGCGGGGCGGGCTGTCGTGAACGGAGCCAGCGAAGCTGTCTCCGCCCTGCGGGCTTCCATCCCTGACGCGAAACCCGGGCTTGCAGCGACCGTTCCGGTCGCGCCGCCTCTGTCGCGCCGTAGCCTGCGCTCCTGGCATCCCGGCAAAAGGCCGCCGGGATGTAAGGGGCAACGCCGTTTCGCAAACCGCGCTTCACGTCGTTGCAGCGGGTGCCTGCCCGTTGTTGTGTCCGGTGCCATACACCTGTTTAAGCCCCTGTCGCCGGGGGCAAAGACAGCCACAACCGTCTCCGCCAGTCCAGGGGTGAAATGTACATCCCGCAAAAGTTTTTGCCCAAAAGCAGGCAAAAACTTTTGCGGTCTGCCCCCGGACAGTCGTTTCCGGCCGTGGCAGTGATGCCCCTTGCGGCGAAGGTTCTCAAAAAGGTGATGGTGAATACCGGAGGGAACAAAAGGCAGGTCCCCGCAAAACGTCAAAAATGCGGCTCCCGAAACTCAAAAGATGATGGGGGCTGAAAACCAGACAGAGGAGAAAGCAGGATGAGTACCCGAAATATCCACATTAACACCGCGTCGTACACGATTCTTGTTGCCGGGAGGAAAAAAACACCGGGGAAGAGTGGGACGTCCTGGAGTTCAGTAGCCTGACTGAGCTGAAAAAATATCGCAAAAGCCACCCGGAAAAGATGGCCTTCAGCTATAGCTACGCGCTTAGCCGGGGTGTGGATACGCAGTTCCGCCATATCAACGTTGCGGAAGCTGATCACTTCAAACAGTTCCTGCGTCAGATTAAGCGTGCCGGCCTCGATATCCGGGCGATCTGCTGACCGGATGTGATGAATACCCTCCCAGTTGTTGCAATATTGTTAACGGAAACCAGGAGGGATGATATTAAGCGGAAAATTTTTTTATTAAATTTATGCTTTCATAAAGGAGTAGCTGTTATGCGATTAGCTTCCCGTTTTGGTCGGTATAATTCCATCCGCCGTGAACGTCCTTTAACGGATGATGAATTAATGCAGTTCGTGCCTTCAGTATTTTCCGGCGATAAACATGAGTCCCGGAGTGAACGTTATACGTATATTCCAACAATCAATATCATCAATAAGTTACGCGATGAAGGTTTCCAGCCATTCTTTGCCTGTAAGAGTCGGGTTCGTGATTTGGGACGTCGCGAATACAGTAAACATATGTTACGTCTTCGCAGGGAAGGGCATATTAACGGGAAAGAAGTTCCTGAAATTATCCTGCTTAATTCACATGATGGTTCATCCAGTTATCAGATGATTCCCGGAATTTTTCGTTTTGTCTGCACAAATGGTCTTGTGTGCGGAAATAATTTTGGCGAAATCCGCGTTCCACATAAAGGTGATATTGTCGGGCAGGTTATCGAGGGCGCGTATGAAGTGTTCAGTGTCTTTGATAAGGTTACTGATAATATGGAGGCGATGAAAGAAATTCATCTTAACAGTGACGAGCAACATTTATTTGGCAGAGCTGCACTGATGGTCAGGTATGAAGATGAAAATAAAACGCCAGTGACACCTGAACAAATAATTACTCCCCGTCGTTGGGAGGATAAACAGAACGATCTCTGGACAACCTGGCAGCGGGTTCAGGAGAATATGATAAAAGGTGGATTATCGGGGCGAAGTGCCTCCGGTAAAAATACCAGGACAAGAGCCATTACAGGTATTGATGGTGATATAAGAATTAACAAGGCGTTATGGGTGATTGCCGAACAGTTCAGAAAGTGGAAGTCATGATAATATAAGTAAAGCCCCGAAAAATTTTCGGGGCTTTACTTATATTATCATTCTTCGGCATCGCTGTGTCGTCTGATATACCTCAATTTCATCAACCGGCTTTCCGGTTGTCTGTAAATATTGTGCCCGCGAAAAATGGTCTGGCAGGAGGCTGCGCAGTTACCGGGTATATATAATATGGGTTCCCGCTTCGCGGGGCATCGGCCAGTCAGCATTGTCACTCATATGATATTTTTGTGTGTGGCCTTACATGCCGCTTTTGCGGCATAACCGGTATCTGACAATGTCTGTAAGATTAATTGTTCTGCACGCTGTTAATTTCCGGAAGTGATTTCTTCGTGGCCGGAAGCTGGATACCTTTACTGCTTTTTATCCCGGTATAAATCCGGTAAACATCTGATGCGTAGGCAAGACGTCTCTGGTTGTGGCGTTCGGTCTTCCTGAATCCGGCATTGTATGCACCAACGGCCTCCCAGGAGACGCCCCATTTTTTAAAGGCTATTGCCAGATAATAAGCACCGGTATAAATGTTCATGCAGGGATCTGTTGTCAGATGTTCCGGCTTAATTCCGTAGCGGGCCAGTTCGTTAAAATGCTGGGAATCTACCTGCATCAGTCCGCTGCCATATCCCGTTACCGGATTAATACCGATGGCATTAACCCGGTAACGGGATTCTTTCCATGATATTGCTCTCAGTAAATCAGGATCTATTTTGTAATCCCGGCCTGCAAGATCAAAGCAATCAGTGGCCTGGCAGATCTCATTTATAAACATCAGGCAGATGGCTAACATCCATTTTTTCATTTTTCCACCTCTGGTGACTTTATCCGTAAATAATTTAACCCACTCCACAAAAAGGCTCAACAGGTTAGTGGTTCTCACCACCAAAAGCACCACACACTACGCAAAAACAAGTTTTTGCTGATTTACTATTTGAATCATTAACTTATGTTTTAAATAATGTATTTTAATTTATTTTACATTATAAAAAGGATTCATTGGTGAATCACATATGATTCACCAATGAATTTAACACAACTCATAGATGAATCAGTAATAATAAAACAACGAGTTAAAGCGAATTGACTCTAGATTCAATTCGTGATGTGATTTGCTGCATGAATCGTAATTTTCGTAACTTGCGTCACGATTCGATTCATCGATGAATTGTCATTTTTTATATGTGAAATAAATTTGATGCGATAAGAAAATAAAGAGGTATACAT
>NZ_PTRF01000031.1:0-26623 GCF_002965705.1 Escherichia sp. MOD1-EC6842
GTGGTGGGTGATGACGGGATCGAACCGCCGACCCCCTCCTTGTAAGGGAGGTGCTCTCCCAGCTGAGCTAATCACCCACTTCTCAATTTCTTGCTACACGGCGGAGACTACATAAAGTAGTTGGTGGGTGATGACGGGATCGAACCGCCGACCCCCTCCTTGTAAGGGAGGTGCTCTCCCAGCTGAGCTAATCACCCCCGCTGTGTGGAGTCGCATTATAGGGAGAGTTGGAAATGAGTCAACGCATTTTCTAAAGAATTTGTTTGTTCGTCGTAAAATTAAGCAGGATGATCGCAAAACAGACCGTGTTGCGCAATTTCTCAACGAAAACAATAATGCATCATGTAGCAACCCGAACTACATTGAGGAATCAGGCTGGAGTGATAGAATATCGCCCACTCAATTTTTCCAGGATTTGCCGGTTGTCGGCATCTTTCTAAACGTAAGGCCATTTCATGAAAATCAAAACTCGCTTCGCGCCAAGCCCAACAGGCTATCTGCACGTTGGCGGCGCGCGTACTGCTCTTTACTCCTGGCTTTTTGCACGTAACCACGGCGGTGAGTTCGTGCTGCGTATTGAAGACACCGATCTTGAGCGTTCTACGCCGGAAGCTATCGAAGCCATTATGGATGGTATGAACTGGCTGAGTCTGGAGTGGGATGAAGGTCCGTACTATCAGACCAAACGTTTTGATCGCTATAACGCAGTTATCGATCAGATGCTGGAAGAGGGCACGGCCTATAAATGCTATTGCTCTAAAGAACGTCTGGAAGCACTGCGTGAAGAGCAAATGGCGAAAGGTGAGAAGCCGCGTTATGACGGCCGCTGCCGCCACAGCCATGAGCATCATGCTGATGATGAACCATGTGTCGTTCGTTTTGCTAATCCGCAAGAAGGTTCTGTGGTTTTTGACGATCAGATCCGTGGTCCGATCGAGTTCAGCAACCAGGAGCTGGATGATCTGATCATCCGCCGTACCGATGGTTCTCCGACCTATAACTTCTGTGTAGTTGTCGATGACTGGGATATGGAAATCACCCATGTTATCCGTGGTGAAGACCATATCAACAACACGCCGCGCCAGATCAACATTCTTAAAGCCCTGAAAGCACCAGTGCCGGTTTATGCGCACGTTTCTATGATCAACGGCGATGATGGTAAAAAACTGTCCAAACGCCACGGTGCGGTCAGCGTAATGCAGTATCGTGATGACGGCTATCTGCCGGAAGCGTTGCTGAACTATCTGGTGCGTCTGGGCTGGTCCCACGGCGATCAGGAAATCTTCACCCGTGAAGAGATGATCAAATACTTCACCCTGAATGCCGTCAGCAAATCCGCCAGCGCGTTCAATACCGACAAGCTGCTGTGGTTGAACCATCACTACATTAACACGCTGCCGCCGGAGTATGTTGCTACCCATTTACAGTGGCACATCGAGCAGGAAAATATCGATACCCGCAACGGCCCGCAGCTGGCGGATCTGGTTAAACTGCTGGGTGAACGCTGCAAGACGCTGAAAGAGATGGCACAGAGCTGCCGTTACTTCTACGAAGATTTTGCTGAGTTCGATGCCGATGCAGCGAAAAAACATCTGCGCCCGGTAGCACGTCAGCCGCTGGAAGTAGTTCGCGACAAACTGGCCGCGATTACTGACTGGACAGCTGAAAACGTTCACCACGCTATTCAGACGACGGCGGACGAGCTGGAAGTGGGAATGGGTAAAGTTGGTATGCCGCTGCGTGTCGCCGTTACTGGTGCGGGGCAGTCTCCGGCACTGGATGTTACTGTTCACGCGATCGGCAAAGCACGTAGCATCGAGCGCATCAATAAAGCTTTGGCTTTTATTGCTGAACGCGAAAACCAGCAGTAATTAGCGCATAAAAGATAAACGGCAGGAGAAATCCCCCTGCCGTTTTTTATTTATGCTGATTCGTCTATGTCGAGACGGGCAAGGAAATTACGAATTCCTTCACGTGACAAAAATTGCGCAACTTTTTCCTGCTCACTGTGAGTCATATTGTCTATTGCGCTGATGATTTGCCGATAAGCCGGAGTGCGCATACCTGGCGCGTATTCAGCAAGGGGTTCTTCGGCCTCAAGAAGCATTGGCGTATTATGGAAGGCAGGCGTGTTTTGAATAAATTCGCAAACGTGTGTGTCCAGTAGAATAAGTCTGGCGCGACCTCCTTTCACTCCGGGAAATTTTTCTGTTTTCCAGCCTTTTTCTCTAATCCAGCGGTTAACGGTTTGTTTAGCCACACCGAGGCATTCCGCCAGTTCTTCGGTGGTCATTTTATTGCGTAATCTTTTCATATTATTTGCGATTGCGAATCCCTAAGCGTTGTAATAACCCGATAATCCCTTCCCGCAGAAGCAATGATGTAAACTGTTTTTGTTCAGCCGGCGTCATCTCTTTCGCCAGCGTAGCTAACAGCACTTCAAGCGGTGCATCGCCAGACAGGGCGGGGATTTCTCCCTGACCCTCCGTGCGTTCTGCATTGCGAATATATTCACGAACCTGTTCATTGACGTGTACCAGTCGAGCCTTGCCCCCCTGGACGCCTGGTTTGGGTGATGTCGTCCAGCCTTCCTTGCGTACCCATTTATTAATGGTCTGGCGGCTATAACCGGTCAGTCTGGCAAGTTCATCTGGCGTCATCCTCTCCTTGAACATAACAATTCCCGGAATAGTTGTGGGTCTATTAAGTGTTCATTTTATAGCATCAATTTACATGAAACCGTGACATGAATAACTACTGAATGCGAGGCGTAATCCAAAAATGTTCATTTGCCTGATTTTTCAGCGATTGAAACAAGGCGCTGCAATTTGCCGTTGACACATTCGGACGGAATTCATATGATGCCGCCCGTCAACTCGACAAGCTTTACGTGACGGGGCTATAGCTCAGCTGGGAGAGCGCTTGCATGGCATGCAAGAGGTCAGCGGTTCGATCCCGCTTAGCTCCACCAAATTTTGCACCCAGCAAATTTGGTACGTAAACGCCTCGTGGGGCTATAGCTCAGCTGGGAGAGCGCTTGCATGGCATGCAAGAGGTCAGCGGTTCGATCCCGCTTAGCTCCACCAAATTTCAAACCCTCGCTGTGAAGCGGGGGTTTTTTGTCTCTGATTTTTGCCGCTTTTGTAATACAGTCTACGTCCGGGTTAGTGCCGCCTGGTGAAAGCATCATTGGATGAAAAATCGGCAACAGGCCGGCCCCTGTTTGCTTCGCGATGCGAATAAACTTATTATTTGTGTGCCTGAAAACCCCGATCAGTGAGAGTAGTCTACTCATGTTTGTGGAGCATAACCTGATAAAAAATATCAAGATATTCACACTGGCGTTTACGCTCACCGTGGTACTTATTCAGCTATCCCGTTTTATTTCGCCACTGGCCGTTATCCATTCCAGCTATATCTTTCTGGCGTGGATGCCACTGTGCGTAATGCTGTCAATATTATTCATCTTTGGCTGGCGTGGTGTTGTTCCTGTTTTATGCGGGATGTTTTGCACTAATCTGTGGAATTTTCATCTCTCATTTTTGCAAACTGCCGTCATGCTCGGCAGCCAGACATTTGTAGTGCTGTGTGCCTGTGCAATATTACGCTGGCAGTTAGGAACGCGTTGGCGTTATGGGTTGACCACCCGATACGTCTGGCAACGTCTCTTCTGGCTTGGTTTAGTGACGCCGATTGGCATCAAAGGCAGCATGTATCTGGTGGGTAGCTTTTTTGATTTCCCGCTAAAGATATCGACATTTTTCGGCGATGCAGATGCTATTTTCACGGTCGTTGATTTGCTTAGCCTTTTCACCGCTGTGCTGATTTACAACATGTTCTTTTACTATCTCACTCGCATGGTTGTAAGTCCCCACTTTGCGCAGATATTGTGGCGCAGGGATATCGCCCCGTCGCTGAACAAAGAGAAACGTGCATTTACTTTAAGCTGGCTGGCAACTCTTAGCGTGCTGCTGCTTCTGATGTGTACGCCTTATGAAAACGATTTTATTGCCGGTTACCTGGTGCCTGTTTTCTTCATCATCTTTACCCTTGGTGTTGGTAAACTTCGTTATCCGTTTTTAAATCTCACCTGGGCTGTTTCGACTCTTTTCCTCCTGAATTACAACCAGAATTTTTTACAAGGGGTCGAAACCGAATATTCGCTGGCATTTATTCTCGCGGTGCTGATTTCCTTTAGCGTTTGCCTGCTTTACATGGTGCGTATTTATCATCGAAGTGAATGGCTTAACCGCCGCTGGCATTTGCAGGCGCTGACCGATCCATTAACGCTATTACCCAACTTTCGTGCACTGGAGCAATCGCAAGAGCAGGAGGCAGGAAAGAGTTTTTGCTGCCTGCGTATTGATAATCTTGAGTTTCTGAGTCGTCATTACGGCCTGGTGATGCGTGTTCATTGTATCCGCTCAATTTACCGTACCTTGCTGCCGTTGATGCAGGAAAACGAAAAGTTGTATCAACTGCCGGGCAGTGAATTGCTGTTGGTACTGACCGGGCCGGAAACGGAAGGTCGACTACAGCATATGGTTAACATCCTCAATAGTCGGCAGATTCACTGGAACAACACCGGCCTGGATATGGGCTATGGTGCCGCCTGGGGGCGTTTTGATGGCAATCAGGAAACCCTGCAGCCCATGCTGGGGCAGTTAAGCTGGCTGGCGGAACAATCCTGCGTTCATCATCATGTGTTGGCGTTGGATAATCGAGAGGAAATAGCGTCCGGGCAGACCACCAAACAGGTACTGTTGCTGAACACCATTCGTAAGGCGTTAGATAATGGTGACTTGCTCCTCTACGCTCAGCCCATTCGAAACAAAGAGGGGCAGGGCTATGATGAGATCCTGGCGCGTCTGAAATATGACGACGGCATTATGACGCCGGATAAATTTCTGCCGCTTATCGCCCAGTTTAACCTTAGCGCGCGTTTCGATTTGCAGGTGCTGGAATCTCTGTTGAAGTGGTTAGCAACTCACCCTTCCAACAATAAAGGTCCGCGCTTTTCAGTCAATTTAATGCCGCTCACTCTGCTGCAAAAAAATATCGCCGGGCGGATTATTCGTCTGTTTAAGCGTTATCACATCTCCCCGGAGACAGTCATTCTTGAGATCACCGAGGAGCAGGCGTTTTCAAATGCAGAAAGCAGCATGTACAACATCGAGCAACTGCATAAATTTGGCTTCCGTATTGCGATTGATGATTTTGGCACTGGTTATGCCAACTACGAGCGATTAAAACGTTTGCAGGCCGATATCATCAAGATTGATGGCGTCTTTGTGAAAGATATAGTGACTAATACGCTGGATGCGATGATTGTGCGGTCAATTACCGACCTGGCGAAAGCGAAGTCATTGAGTGTGGTCGCGGAGTTTGTCGAAACGCAACAGCAGCAGGCGTTATTGCATAAACTTGGGGTGCAATATCTGCAAGGGTATTTGATTGGTCGCCCTCAGCCATTAGTTGATTAACAGACGTAAAAAAGCCGGGGAATTATCCCCGGCTTTTTTAATGAATGTATTGGACTTACAGCACCAGTGCTGCGATTGACGCAGAAAGCACACTCACCAGCGTAGAGCCGTAAACCAGTTTCAGACCGAAGCGAGAAACGACGTTACCTTGCTCTTCGTTCAGGCCTTTAACCGCGCCCGCGATAATCCCGATAGAAGAGAAGTTAGCAAAAGATACCAGGAATACAGAGATGATGCCTTCTGCACGCGGAGAAAGCGTGGAAGCAATTTTCTGCAGATCCATCATTGCTACGAACTCGTTGGAAACCAGTTTGGTCGCCATGATACTGCCTACTTGCAGTGCTTCACTGGAAGGAACACCCATCACCCATGCAATCGGATAGAATATGTAGCCCAGGATGCCCTGGAAGGAGATGCTGTAGCCAAACCAACCAGTCACGGTGGCAAACAGTGCGTTCAGTGCGGCGATCAGGGCGATAAAGCCGATCAGCATCGCTGCAACGATAATGGCGACTTTGAAACCTGCCAGAATGTATTCACCCAGCATTTCGAAGAAGCTCTGACCTTCGTGCAGGTTGGACATCTGAATGTTTTCTTCGCTGGCATCAACGCGGTAAGGGTTGATCAGCGACAGTACGATAAAGGTGCTGAACATGTTCAGTACCAGTGCAGCAACGACGTATTTCGGCTCCAGCATCGTCATGTATGCGCCAACGATGGACATCGACACGGTGGACATCGCCGTTGCTGCCATGGTGTACATACGATTACGGGAGATTTTGCCGAGGATATCTTTATAGGCGATAAAGTTCTCGGATTGTCCCAAAATCAGGGAGCTTACGGCGTTAAAGGATTCCAGTTTGCCCATGCCATTGACTTTGGAAAGCAGGAAACCAATCGCACGGATAATCACCGGCAACACGCGAATGTGCTGGAGAATACCGATCAACGCAGAAATAAAGACGATAGGGCACAGCACTTTCAGGAAGAAGAACGCCAGGCCTTGATCATTCATGCTACCAAAGACGAAGTTAGTACCTTCGTTGGCAAATCCGAGCAGTTTTTCGAACATTTCGGAGAAGCCTTTCACGAAGCCCAGACCAACGTCAGAGTTCAGGAAGAACCACGCCAGTAATACTTCGATAACAAGCAGTTGAATAATATAACGGATACGAATTTTTTTGCGGTCGCTGCTTGCCAGCAATGCGAGAATCGCAACAACGGCTAGTGCCAGTACAAAATGAAGGACGCGGTCCATATTTGCTCCAAATATGAGGCAGGTTAAATTTCCGTGCACATTCTATGCAACATGATTCAGGAAAACGAGATCTGACACACACTATAATGACGTCCTGTGACAAGCTTCAAAAATAGTGAGCTGTCCTACATTTCTGCTATGTTGTGTATGGAAGCGGAAAGTTATGTAAATGTGCTAACATTAAACATAAAAATAACATTCAAACCATCAATCTTTTCGTAGTCATAATCCTGGTCTATCAGAGAAATCATCACAACCCATTTAAATGAATTTGATAATCATTCTCGTTTGACATAGCATGAAACATAGCAAAGGCTATGTTTTAGAGGCACAACAAGATGGCGAACTATCGCGTTGAGAGTAGCAGCGGACGGGCGGCGCGCAAGATGAGGCTCGCATTAATGGGACCTGCGTTCATTGCGGCGATTGGTTATATCGATCCTGGTAACTTTGCGACCAATATTCAGGCGGGTGCCAGCTTCGGCTATCAGCTATTGTGGGTTGTTGTCTGGGCTAATCTGATGGCGATGTTGATTCAGATCCTCTCGGCCAAACTGGGGATTGCCACCGGTAAAAATCTGGCGGAACAAATTCGCGATCACTACCCGCGTCCGGTCGTCTGGTTCTATTGGGTTCAGGCAGAAATTATTGCGATGGCTACCGACCTGGCGGAATTTATTGGTGCGGCTATCGGTTTCAAACTGATTCTTGGGGTTTCGCTGTTGCAGGGCGCCGTATTAACGGGTATCGCAACCTTCCTGATTTTAATGCTGCAACGTCGCGGGCAAAAACCGTTGGAGAAAGTGATTGGCGGGCTACTGCTGTTTGTCGCAGCGGCTTACATTGTTGAGCTGATCTTCTCCCAGCCTAACCTGGTGCAGTTGAGTAAAGGGATGGTGATCCCGAGTTTACCGACCTCAGAGGCGGTCTTCCTGGCTGCGGGTGTGCTGGGTGCGACAATTATGCCGCATGTGATTTATTTGCACTCTTCGCTGACCCAGCATCTGCATGGTGGGTCACGCCAGCAACGTTATTCAGCCACCAAATGGGATGTCGCGATTGCCATGACTATTGCTGGTTTTGTCAATCTGGCGATGATGGCAACGGCTGCTGCCGCGTTCCACTTTTCCGGCCATACTGGTGTCGCCGATCTTGACGAAGCCTACCTGACGCTGCAACCGCTGTTAAGCAATGCTGCAGCGACGGTCTTTGGTTTAAGCCTGGTGGCAGCAGGGCTTTCTTCAACGGTGGTGGGTACGCTGGCGGGGCAGGTGGTGATGCAGGGCTTTATTCGTTTCCATATCCCGCTGTGGGTGCGCCGGACAGTGACCATGTTGCCGTCATTTATTGTCATCCTGATGGGATTAGATCCGACACGGATTCTGGTCATGAGTCAGGTGCTGCTAAGTTTTGGTATTGCCCTGGCGCTGGTTCCACTGCTGATTTTTACCAGTGACAGTAAGTTGATGGGCGATCTGGTGAACAGCAAACGCGTAAAACAGACAGGCTGGGTGATTGTGGTGCTGGTAGTGGCGCTGAATATCTGGCTGTTGGTGGGAACGGCGCTGGGGTTGTAGTTCAACTGGCGTCGTACCAGGCATCACTGGCGGATGCGGCGTAAACGCCTTATCCGCCCTACTCGTTCAATGGAGTGGGGCTGTAGGCCTGATAAGACGCGCGGGCGCCGCATCAGGCATCGTGCTCCATTGGTGGATGTGTTTAATGACGATGTCCGTGTCCACGGCCTTTCCCGCGATGATCATCACGGTCGCGCCAGCCTTCACGATAGCCACGCTCATACGCTTTACGCTTATCCCAGCCACGGTGGTAGCCATTATCGTGACGCCACCAGCGGTTTTTACGCCATTCGTAATTACGATGCCAGTAATCACGGTCGCGCCAATGACCACCGTCCCAGTAATTACCGTAATGATCGCGATCGCCAATTTGTAATTTGATTGATGGCAGTAAGGTAATTTCACCTGCGTTTGCCGCAAGCGGGGTAAAAGCCATCAGGGCGGCCGCCAGAAACAGTGACCTGAACATTGTTATTCTCCTTCACGATCGAAGCCGTCAGCGGCCTGTTAACGCAATATTACGGGGAGGTAAAGCCCCGTTTCATCGCCATAACTCTTAAATCATGATGGAGAGCATTTTTTGCTAAAGATTATCGTGGGGTGGTTGCTGCTTCGGGCGATTCACAATCATCATCGGTTTGCCAGCCAGCAATAGCCATGCCGGAAGCATAACGATACAAAGTAGCGGTAGCAGATTGGTATCAGGTACAACGACTGCCGCCATAAACAGGCTTAACCAGCCATCGCGCGTTACCACCAGTACCATACCGAGAATAGCGCAGGAGACAGTAATTGCCGCCGGGACTGCGGGAACGTGTTCATGTAGCATCAAACCTAACGCCACGCCAACAAACACTGCCGGGAAGATTCGCCCGCCACGAAACCCGCTGGCGGCGGCAATGACCAGAGCGGCGAGCTTAATCACTGCCAGTAAAAAGTAATCACTGGTGCTGAAAGCCTGATTCATCACCATTTGCTGCATCTCATCCAGCCCTTTAAACAGTGAAACCGGCCCACCAATAACGCCCAAAATACCGAGAATAAACCCGCCAACCCCGAGCATAAGCACAGGGTTTTTAATCTGATGCATCATTGCGTGCAACCGTGGCAGACACCATACGGCGACCATCCCCGCAGCGATGGCAATCGCCGCTACAATCGCACCGCTGATAATGTCTGCCATCTGCATCTGTCCGTAATGCGCAATGGGCAGCGAAAAATGGGGGTGGAAAAATAGACTTGTCGTCAGCGCACCAGCCGCCGCTGCCATTAACGGCGCAAAGAGTCGATCCCATAGCGGCACTTCATTACTGCCATTTAAGGTTTGCGAAAATATCAACGCCGCCGCAACAGGTGTGCCAAATAGCGCACCGATAGTTCCGGCTGAGGCTAAAATAGTCCATTCCATCCGGTTAACTCGAGGTAACAGGCGAGCGCCTATCGTTACCGCGAGGGCGATATTAACAGTCATAATCGGATGTTCCGGCCCCAGGCTGACGCCACCGGCAAGACCGAGAATTAATGCTACGATAAGCCCTGGTAGCGCAGAAGGGGGGACTGGCGCGCCGATCAGCGGTTCACTGGCGGGATCTGGTCCGGCATGACCCTGGCTGAAACGGATAACCAGTCCCACTGCGATCCCCGTCAGCGTTAATATTCCGATGATCCACAGCGGTGAATCCTGGGCTATCCCCAGACTTCCCGGCAGTCGTTGCCAGAGTAAATTCTGTAATACCGAGGCGATTTTCATCACCACAATCAGAATAAGACTGGACGCAATCCCAATTGCCAGGGCGGGAAGCGATAATAACAACATGGTTCTGGCTCGCGAATGGAGCATGTTCTATTCCTTATGCGGGGTCAGATACTTAGTTTGCCCAGCTTGCATAAAGGCATCGCTGCAATTGGTGCTGAAACGATAAAGTAATAGTGTGACCCAGATCGATATTTACAGGGAGCCCGCCTTTCCGGCGTTGTTGTTAGGCTCCCAGGTATTTACAGTGTGAGAAAGAATTATTTTGACTTTAGCGGAGCAGTAGAAGAATGACAAAGTATGCATTAGTCGGTGATGTGGGCGGCACCAACGCACGTCTTGCTCTGTGTGATATTACCAGTGGTGAAATCTCGCAGGCTAAAACCTATTCTGGGCTTGATTATCCCAGCCTGGAAGCGGTTATCCGCGTTTATCTCGAAGAACATAAGGTCGAGGTGAAAGACGGTTGTATTGCCATCGCTTGCCCAATTACCGGTGACTGGGTGGCAATGACCAACCATACCTGGGCGTTCTCAATTGCCGAAATGAAAAAGAATCTCGGTTTTAGCCATCTGGAAATTATTAACGATTTTACCGCTGTATCGATGGCGATCCCGATGCTGAAAAAAGAGCATCTGATCCAGTTTGGCGGTAAGGAACCAGTTGAAGGTAAACCTATCGCGGTTTACGGTGCCGGAACGGGGCTAGGCGTGGCGCATCTGGTTCATGTTGATAAACGCTGGGTAAGCCTGCCAGGCGAAGGCGGTCACGTTGATTTTGCGCCAAACAGCGAAGAAGAGGCCATTATTCTCGAAATACTGCGTGCTGAAATAGGCCATGTCTCTGCTGAACGCGTGCTCTCTGGGCCAGGGCTGGTGAATTTGTACCGCGCGATTGTGAAAGCAGATAACCGTCTGCCAGAAAATCTCAAGCCAAAAGATATTACCGAACGCGCGCTGGCCGACAGTTGCACCGATTGCCGCCGCGCGTTGTCGCTGTTTTGCGTGATTATGGGCCGTTTTGGCGGCAATCTGGCGCTCAATCTCGGCACATTTGGCGGCGTGTTTATTGCGGGCGGTATCGTGCCGCGTTTCCTTGAATTCTTCAAAGCCTCTGGTTTCCGTGCCGCTTTTGAAGACAAAGGCCGCTTTAAAGAATATGTCCATGATATTCCGGCTTATCTTATCGTCCATGACAATCCGGGTCTTCTCGGCTCAGGTGCACATTTACGCCAGACCTTAGGGTACGTCCTGTAAATCCTTCCTGCCATATCGGGAGATAATCCTCCCGATAATCTTTTAAATCATACGGTTAGTTCAATTTTTCTTTGTGTTTCATCACAAGGCCGACCTGCGTCACACTTCCGCACTACGGGATTAATTCTCCAGTAAATGCATTATTTGTCTGGTAACGGCAATTTGTTTTGCACGTTCATAATTTCACTCGTTAACTATAAACGAACGAGGAAATAACGATGAGTAAGAAACTGATTGCCTTATGTGCCTGCCCGATGGGCCTTGCGCACACTTTTATGGCGGCTCAGGCGCTGGAAGAGGCCGCAGTGGAAGCTGGCTATGAAGTGAAGATTGAAACCCAGGGCGCGGACGGTATCCAGAATCGCCTGACGGCGCAGGATATCGCCGAAGCGACCATCATCATCCACTCCGTAGCTGTTACCCCGGAAGATAACGAACGTTTCGAATCACGCGACGTTTATGAAATCACTTTGCAGGACGCAATTAAAAATGCTGCGGGCATCATCAAAGAAATCGAAGAGATGATTGCCGCTGAACAACTGTAATTTTCGACAGGGATAATTGTTATGGCCATTAAAAAACGCAGTGCAACCGTTGTGCCTGGCGCATCCGGTGCGGCAGCGGCAATTAAGAATCCGCAGGCCTCTAAAAGCAGCTTCTGGGGTGAACTTCCGCAGCATGTGATGTCAGGGATTTCACGCATGGTGCCGACCTTAATTATGGGCGGCGTGATCCTCGCTTTCAGCCAGCTGATTGCTTATAGCTGGCTAAAAATTCCCGCTGACATTGGCATTATGGATGCACTTAATAGCGGGAAATTTTCCGGTTTCGACCTCTCCTTACTGAAATTTGCCTGGCTGTCGCAGTCCTTTGGCGGCGTGTTGTTTGGTTTTGCCATTCCGATGTTTGCTGCTTTTGTGGCGAACTCCATTGGCGGCAAACTGGCGTTCCCGGCTGGGTTTATCGGCGGGTTAATGTCTACCCAGCCAACGCAACTGCTGAACTTTGATCCCAGTACCATGCAGTGGGCGACCTCTTCACCGGTGCCGTCTACCTTCATTGGTGCGCTGATCATTTCTATCGTTGCAGGTTACCTTGTGAAGTGGATGAACCAGAAAATCCAGTTACCGGATTTCCTGTTAGCGTTCAAAACCACATTTTTGCTACCGATTCTTTCCGCCATTTTTGTCATGCTGGCGATGTATTACGTCATCACCCCATTTGGCGGTTGGATCAACGGCGGTATCCGTACCGTGCTGACTGCCGCAGGTGAGAAGGGGGCGCTGATGTATGCGATGGGTATCGCAGCAGCGACCGCAATCGACCTCGGTGGCCCAATCAACAAAGCAGCAGGTTTCGTTGCTTTCAGCTTTACCACTGACCACGTATTACCGGTTACCGCGCGTTCTATCGCAATCGTCATTCCGCCGATTGGTCTGGGTCTGGCGACTATTATCGACCGTCGTTTAACCGGCAAACGCCTGTTTAACGCCCAGCTTTATCCGCAGGGTAAAACCGCCATGTTCCTGGCGTTTATGGGGATCAGTGAAGGTGCGATTCCGTTTGCGCTGGAAAGCCCCATCACCGCAATTCCGTCCTATATGGTCGGTGCGATTGTCGGCTCCACCGCCGCTGTCTGGCTGGGCGCAGTGCAATGGTTCCCGGAATCAGCAATCTGGGCGTGGCCGCTGGTGACTAATCTGGGCGTTTACATGGCGGGGATCGCGCTGGGGGCAATCATTACCGCGCTGATGGTGGTGTTCCTGCGTTTGATGATGTTCCGCAAAGGCAAATTGTTAATCGATAGCCTGTAAGAAGGACAATCCTGATGACATTACTCGCTTCGCTGCGCGACTGGCTTAAGGCGCAACAGCTGGATGCGGTGCTTCTCTCCTCACGGCAGAACAAACAGCCCCATCTGGGGATTTCCACCGGGTCAGGCTATGTGGTGATTAGTCGTGAGAGCGCGCACATTCTGGTGGATTCGCGCTATTACGTGGAGGTGGAAGCTCGTGCGCAAGGCTACCAGCTACATTTGCTTGACGCGACGCACACGCTGGCAACCATCGTCAATCAAATCATTGCCGATGAGCAGCTGCAAACGCTCGGTTTTGAAGGCCAGCAGGTGAGTTGGGAAATCGCGCACCGCTGGCAGGCTGAACTTAATGCAAAGCTGGTCAGCGCCACGCCGGATGTGCTGCGGCAAATCAAAACGCCAGAGGAGGTGGAAAAAATCCGTCTCGCCTGTGGGATTGCCGATCGTGGTGCAGAGCATATTCGCCGCTTTATTCAGGCGGGGATGAGCGAGCGCGAGATTGCCGCTGAACTGGAGTGGTTTATGCGCCAGCAGGGAGCAGAAAAAGCCTCCTTTGACACCATTGTTGCCAGTGGCTGGCGTGGGGCGCTGCCGCACGGCAAGGCCAGCGACAAAGTGGTTGTAGCGGACGAGTTTGTCACACTCGATTTCGGTGCGCTGTATCAGGGCTACTGCTCTGATATGACGCGCACCTTCCTGGTTCATGGCGAAGGGGTGAGCGCCGAATCTCACCCGCTGTTTAACGTGTATCAGATTGTCCTGCAAGCGCAACTGGCGGCAATCTCCGCGATTCTCCCCGGCGTGCGTTGCCAGCAGGTTGACGACGCCGCGCGTCGGGTCATTACAGAAGCCGGTTATGGAGAGTATTTCGGCCATAACACCGGTCATGCAATCGGCATTGACGTACATGAAGATCCGCGTTTTTCACCACGTGATACCACGATGCTCCAGCCAGGCATGTTACTGACCGTAGAGCCGGGGATTTATTTGCCAGGGCAAGGGGGCGTGCGCATCGAAGATGTCGTGCTGGTTACCCCGCAAGGCGCAGAAGTGCTCTACGCCATGCCGAAAACAGTGTTGCTCACGGGAGAGGCATAATGGATTTATCGCTATTAAAAGCGTTGAGCGAGGCCGATGCGATCGCCTCCTCGGAACAGGAAGTGCGGCAGATCCTGCTGGAAGAAGCGGATCGCCTGCAAAAAGAAGTGCGATTTGACGGTCTGGGATCGGTGCTGATCCGCCTCAATGAATCGACAGGTCCGAAAGTGATGATCTGCGCACATATGGATGAAGTGGGGTTTATGGTGCGTAGCATCTCCCGCGAAGGCGCGATCGATGTGCTGCCGGTTGGCAACGTGCGCATGGCTGCCCGTCAGCTTCAGCCGGTGCGGATCACTACCCGTGAAGAGTGCAAAATTCCCGGCCTGCTTGATGGCGAGCGGCAGGGAAATGAGGTTAGCGTAATGCGCGTGGACATTGGCGCGCGCTCGTATGATGAAGTGATACAGGCGGGAATTCGTCCAGGCGATCGCGTCACGTTTGATACCGCTTTTCAGGTTCTCCCTCACCAGAGGGTGATGGGGAAAGCCTTTGATGACCGCCTCGGTTGCTATCTGCTGGTGACGTTACTACGTGAGCTGCACGACGCCGAACTGCCTGCGGAAGTGTGGCTGGTGGCAAGTTCCAGCGAAGAGGTGGGATTACGCGGCGGGCAAACCGCCACCCGCGCGGTGTCGCCGGACGTCGCTATTGTGCTTGATACCGCCTGCTGGGCGAAAAACTTTGATTATGGCGCGGCGAACCATCGCCAGATTGGTAACGGTCCGATGCTGGTGTTAAGCGATAAATCGCTGATTGCGCCACCAAAACTCACTGCCTGGATTGAAACCGTGGCGGCAGAAATTGGTGTGCCGTTGCAGGCGGATATGTTTAGCAACGGCGGTACGGACGGCGGAGCGGTGCATTTAACCGGCACCGGCGTACCCACAGTGGTGATGGGGCCTGCCACCCGCCACGGACATTGCGCCGCATCGATTGCCGACTGCCGCGACATCTTGCAGATGCAGCAACTTTTATCTGCCCTTATTCAACGTCTTACCCGTGAGACGGTTGTTCAACTGACTGATTTCAGATGATTTCCCGATTAACCCGGAGCGGTTATGTTATCGATTCAATTTCTCTGTCCTTTGCCTAACGGTCTTCATGCCCGTCCGGCGTGGGAACTTAAAGAACAGTGTAGTCAGTGGCAAAGCGAAATCGCTTTTATCAACCATCGCCAGAACGCCAAGGCCGATGCCAAAAGTTCACTGGCGCTGATTGGCACCGGCACTTTATTTAATGACAGTTGCAGCCTGAACATTAGCGGTAGCGATGAAGAACAGGCACGGCGCGTACTGGAAGAGTACATCCAGGTGCGCTTTATCGACAGCGACAGCATCCAACCGACACAAGCAGAACTGACGGCGCATCCGCTGCCACGTTCATTAAGTCGCCTTAACCCTGATTTGCTGTACGGTAACGTGCTGGCGAGCGGCGTCGGTGTTGGTACGTTAACGTTGTTGCAGAGCGACAGCCTCGACAGTTATCGGGCGATCCCTGCCAGTGTGCAAGACACCACCCGGCTGGAACACAGCCTGGCAACGCTTGCCGAACAACTGAACCAGCAGCTGCGCGAGCGTGACGGCGAAAGTAAAACCATTCTTAGCGCCCATTTGTCGCTGATTCAGGATGAAGAGTTTGCGGGGAATATCCGTCGTCTGATGGCAGAACAACATCAGGGACTGGGGGCGGCAATCATCAGCAATATGGAGCAGGTTTGCGATAAACTTTCTGCCTCTGCCAGCGATTATCTGCGCGAACGAGTTAGTGATATTCGTGATATCAGCGAACAGTTGCTGCATATCACCTGGCCGGAACTGAAGCCGCGCAATAATCTGCTGCTTGAAAAATCGACCATTCTGGTCGCCGAAGATTTAACTCCAAGCCAGTTTTTGAGTCTCGATTTAAAAAATCTCGCAGGCATGATTCTGGAGAAAACCGGGCGCACATCGCATACCCTGATTCTGGCGCGAGCTTCGGCGATCCCGGTACTGAGAGGCTTGCCGCTGGATGCGATAGCCCGTTATGCCGGGCAACCGGCGGTGCTTGACGCCCAGTGTGGCGTGCTGGCGATTAATCCTGATGACGCGGTGAGCGGTTATTACCAGGTTGCGCAGACGCTGGCGGACAAACGCCAAAAACAACAGGCGCAGGCCGCCGCGCAACTGGCCTATTCCCGTGATAACAAGCGAATTGATATCGCCGCGAATATTGGCACCGCTCTGGAAGCTCCTGGTGCGTTTGCCAATGGCGCGGAAGGCGTCGGGCTGTTCCGCACCGAAATGCTGTATATGGATCGCGATAGCGCGCCGGACGAGCAGGAACAGTTTGAAGCCTACCAGCAGGTGTTACTGGCGGCGGGCGACAAGCCAATTATTTTCCGCACGATGGACATCGGCGGCGATAAAAGCATTCCATATCTCAATATTCCCCAGGAAGAGAACCCGTTCCTCGGCTATCGCGCGGTACGTATTTACCCGGAATTTGCTGGCCTGTTCCGTACCCAGCTACGGGCCATTTTGCGTGCTGCCAGTTACGGTAACGCTCAGTTGATGATCCCGATGGTTCACAGCCTCGATCAGATCTTATGGGTGAAGAGTGAGATCCAGAAAGCAATCGTTGAGCTTAAGCTCGATGGCCTGCGTCATGCAGAGACGATTACGCTTGGGATCATGGTGGAAGTGCCGTCGGTTTGCTACATCATCGACCACTTCTGCGATGAGGTCGATTTCTTTAGTATCGGCTCGAACGATATGACCCAGTATCTGTATGCGGTCGATCGTAATAACCCGCGCGTATCGCCGCTGTATAACCCGATTACGCCATCTTTCCTGCGCATGTTGCAGCAGATAGTGACCACTGCGCATCAGCGGGGAAAATGGGTCGGCATTTGCGGTGAGCTGGGTGGTGAAAGCCGTTATCTGCCGCTACTGCTTGGGCTGGGCCTGGATGAGCTAAGTATGAGTAGCCCACGCATTCCGGCGGTGAAAAGCCAGTTGCGTCAACTGGATAGCGAGGCGTGTCGGGAACTTGCGCGTCAGGCTTGCGAGTGCCGCAGTGCGCAGGAAATTGAAGCGTTACTCACCGCCTTTACGCCGGAAGAAGACGTTCGCCCATTGCTGGCGCTGGAGAATATCTTTGTTGATCAGGCCTTTAGTAATAAAGAGCAGGCGATTCAGTTTCTGTGCGGCAACCTTGGCGTCAACGGGCGCACTGAGCATCCGTTCGAGCTGGAAGAAGATGTCTGGCAGCGGGAAGAGATTGTGACTACTGGCGTTGGTTTTGGCGTGGCGATCCCGCACACTAAATCTCAGTGGATCCGCCATTCCAGTATCAGCATTGCCCGGCTGGTGAAACCGGTTGACTGGCAGTCAGAAATGGGCGAAGTCGAGCTGGTGATCATGCTGACGCTGGGCGCTAGCGAAGGGATGAACCATGTGAAGGTCTTCTCGCAGCTGGCGCGCAAACTGGTGAATAAAAACTTCCGCCAGTCGCTGTTCGCCGCGCAAGACGCACAAAGCATCCTGACGCTGCTGGAAACGGAATTAACCTTCTGACGTTAGCCCTGAAAACGGGCGCTGTACTCTCCCGGTGTCAGGCCAAACTGACGCCGGAAGACGCGACAAAAATAGTCGCTATCCGGAAAGCCGCAACGCTGCGCCACTTCATGAATCGACAGATGATATTTCTGCAAAATCATCCTCGCCTTCGCCATTCGCACCCAACGCACATATTCGATAAAACGCATCGTCCCATGCTGCGCAAACAGTTTTGACAAATGATTGGGCGTGATATTAAAAAACAGCGCCACGCTCTCGCGGGTGAGCGGCTGGGCGTAGTTATCCTGAACCCAGTTACAAATGCTGTGATAGAGAAAATCGCCGCGCGGCTGCGAATTGCCCGGCGGCATATTCACCACGTTACGGCAAAGATGCAGCAAACTTAACACCAGCGGCTGAATGATATTTTGCTCCAGCGGCGAACGGCTAAGATGGGTGAGGGCGGTAAGCATCGCTTCACCTTCACCGCGTTGCATGCTGGGAAGCTGGATCTGGCGAGCAGGGTGCAACAACGACGTGGTGCGGCTATCGTAAAACGATAACCCAAGCCAGGTCGGTGCGAACACCAGGCTTAAGAGCATCACCGGTTTGTTGTTGACCGGTAAATTAGCCGCGCGAGCCGGAATAAACAGCATTTCTCCTTCCACCAAACGTTGCTGCTTTGCTTCCAGCAGATTGCCGTATTCGCCGCGCAGCACGATATCCAGACGGGGATAATCAATACATAAACTGCCCACCGGCAACGAGGCAGGCTGGCTGGCAAACCAGACGCGCCCTAGTAGTTGCGGGTTAAGCACCAGGCCGCTGAACAGATCGGCGAAAAATTGTTGATCGGCGGGCAAGCCTGTTGCTTTCATGAATATTCCTGATTACAGATGCATTAACTGCCTGAATTCTTTAACTTTGCTGCGGCTGACTGGCACTTCAAAATCCAGATCTTTTAGCCGCAGAATATAAGTGTTATTAAACCACGGTTCGATTTCGCGGATTTTGTTCAGATTGACACAAAACGAGCGATGGCAGCGGAAAAAATGCGATGGAGGAAGCTTGCTGCAAAACTCGGTAATGTTCATCGGCATTACGTAGGATTCACGCCGCGTATAGACAAAGGTCATTTTTTCGTGCGCTTCGGCGTAATAGATATCATTAATTGGCGTAACGATAATTCGCTCATCTTTCACCAGATTAATGGTGTCATTCTCACGCGTTACCGTTGTGGCAGGCGTACTGCTGGTTTGCTGTTGCTGCCAGGCCGCTTCCAGTTTTTGCAGCATCCCGGTGATGCGTGATTCCTGATACGGTTTGAGAATGTAGTCAAACGCCTCCAGTTCAAACGCTTCTACCGCATGTTCTTTCCACGCGGTGATAAACACAATAAACGGTTTATGGGCAAACTGGCTGATGTTTTGCGCCAGCAGCACGCCATCCAGCGACGGAATATTGATATCCAGAAAAATGGCGTCGACGCGGTTATGCTGCAAAAACTTCAACACGTCCAGACCGTCGTCAAAGGTGCCGACAATCTCCATCTGGCTGTGCTCTTTAATTAGCCAGCTCAGTTCCTGTTGTGCCAGGAATTCGTCTTCAACAATGATGACTTTCACAATATCACTCCGGCTCAAAGCAATAACGTAGCCTGTGAGGCGACAGGGGTGCGTTGGTTAGGAATGTAAAACGCGATTTCCGTCCCAGGCTCCAGACGACGAATATGCAGCCCCTCACCATATAACAACTTCACGCGATGATGCACATTCAGCAGGCCAATTTTATTGCCCGGCATTTCGTTCGCTTCGACCCGCTCAATCACTTTCGGATCGATGCCGTGCCCGGTATCTCTCACCGCAATACGAACCCGATTACCGCACTCTGCAACGCTGATGGTGACAACACCTTTTCCCTTACAAGGTTGAATACCGTGAACAATGGCGTTTTCTACCAGCGGCTGGATCAGCAGGCTGGGAATGCAGCAATTCACCTCTTCATCAATATCATAGATAACCGTCAGCTTGTCGCCAAAGCGGGCCTGCTCAATGGCAATATAGTCTTTAATTTGATACAGCTCTTTTTTGATATCGATTTGCTCATCGTCTTTTAATTCAATGTTATAGCGCAGATAACGCGACAGATTAAAGATCAGCTGGCGAGCGGTATCCGGATTCAGGCGAATTGATGAGGAGATTGCGTTCAGAGCGTTAAACAGGAAATGGGGATTAATTTTACTTTGTAGCGCGCGAAGCTCTGCCTTATTTGCCATTTCACGTAGCTGCTCGGCACGCGAAACCTCCAGTTGCGTGGAGATGATTTGTGACAGACCGACCGCCATTTCCTGCAATGACGAGGTGATCTGATGCGCGTGGCAGTAGTAGATTTTCAGCGTCCCGGTCACGACTCCTTTCTCCCAAAGCGGGATCACCAGCATCGAGTGGATTTCCGGCGTGCGATGGGCTTCATCATTGTTTTTAATGATGATTTTTCCGTAATTCATCGCCTGGCGGGTTGTCGGGCTAATAAAGTCATCACCATTCTGATAATTATGTTCACCCACGCCAACATACGCCAGCACATGATCGGTATTGGTGATTGCTACCGCATCGGCGTGAATATCATCGCGGATAATTTCGCAGACTTTACGTAATGATTCGCTATTGACATGGCGAAACAGCGGCAGCGTTTTGTTGGCGATATCCAGCGCCAGCTTGGCCTGCCGCGCGGCGCTGGCCTCCTTTTCGCCCTCAACGCTTTGCACCAGCAGCACAATAAAGCCGATACAGACGCTGCCAAGGATCATCGGGATACCGATTTTAGAGACGATATCGATCCCCAGTTCGGTGGTCGGCGCCCAGACAATCACCAGAATCATGGTCAACGTTTCACACAACATACCGCCGAGAATACCGACACGCCAACGCTGCGCTTTGGGGATTTTTAGGTTGATCCAGCCCGATATACATCCCGCCAGAATACTGGTGATAAAGCAGGGAATCGCCGTCACGCCACCAATATCAATAAGATAGCGGTGAATCCCGGCTATCACGCCGGTAATAATCCCCACCCACGGACCAAATAAAATCCCGCCTGACATCACCGCAATAATACGCACGTTAACCAGTGAGCCTTCCACCGGCACGCCGGACCAGGTGCTGAACAGGGCGAACAGCGAGAAAATGGCGGTAACGGCGAGCAGCTCTTTTGGTGAGTGCGCCGACTTGTGCAACAACTCGCGAAACAGGCGGATACGAATAAGGAAGAACAGGCAGATAAGCATTAACGCTGCCCGATCGAAGACCGCCAGCAGCATGTTGAATATTTCGTGCACGGGTAACTCTGGATAAGGATTAAACCTCTATGATAGGTAACCTGAAGGCTGATGACCAGCAGGCCGTTTTTGAGGAAAAACCACAATTTTAAAAGGGGATTATAAGGTAAATGGTGCATTGCCAATGCATCTCTTATTAATACACACTCAGAAGGTAAATTTATTGAAATTATAATGTTAATTAATGTGGGTTTGATTTTCTTAAAAGAAAGTAAGGATTTCCCGTTTTATTACAGATGTTCCTCTTTTTTTGGTAGAAAAAAATTTTTGCTAAAACGCTCGACAGACAGAAATTAATCAGGCTATTTTCAAAACAGCCACCATCGTGGCAGCGTCGCTCGGACGGTCCGGGCGCTAACGTTTATCTGAGGAAATTATGGCTGACACTCGCCCTGAACGTCGCTTTACGCGTATTGATCGTCTCCCGCCCTACGTTTTTAACATTACCGCTGAACTGAAAATGGCTGCGCGTCGGCGCGGCGAAGATATTATCGATTTCAGTATGGGCAATCCGGACGGCGCGACCCCGCCGCATATCGTCGAAAAACTCTGTACCGTGGCGCAGCGCCCGGACACACACGGCTATTCCACTTCACGCGGCATTCCGCGCTTACGTCGCGCCATTTCCCGCTGGTATCAGGATCGCTACGATGTCGAGATTGATCCGGAATCAGAAGCCATCGTCACCATTGGCTCGAAAGAGGGGCTGGCGCATCTGATGCTGGCGACGCTGGATCACGGCGACACGGTGCTGGTGCCGAATCCAAGTTATCCGATTCATATCTACGGCGCTGTGATTGCCGGTGCGCAGGTACGTTCAGTGCCGCTGGTGGAGGGTGTCGATTTCTTCAATGAACTGGAACGCGCTATTCGCGAAAGCTATCCGAAACCGAAGATGATGATCCTCGGCTTCCCGTCGAACCCAACAGCGCAATGTGTGGAACTGGAGTTCTTCGAAAAAGTGGTGGCGCTGGCGAAACGCTACGATGTGCTGGTGGTCCACGACCTGGCCTATGCTGATATCGTCTACGATGGCTGGAAAGCGCCGTCAATCATGCAGGTGCCGGGCGCACGTGACGTGGCGGTTGAGTTCTTTACCTTGTCGAAAAGTTACAACATGGCAGGCTGGCGTATCGGCTTTATGGTTGGTAACAAAACGCTGGTCAGTGCGCTGGCGCGTATCAAAAGTTATCACGATTACGGCACCTTTACACCGTTACAGGTGGCTGCAATTGCCGCGCTGGAAGGCGATCAACAGTGCGTGCGCGATATTGCCGAACAGTATAAGCGCCGCCGCGATGTGCTGGTAAAAGGGCTGCATGAAGCGGGCTGGATGGTCGAAATGCCGAAAGCTTCGATGTATGTCTGGGCGAAAATCCCTGAACCGTATGCGGCAATGGGCTCGCTGGAGTTTGCCAAAAAGCTGCTTAACGAAGCGAAGGTCTGTGTCTCTCCGGGGATTGGCTTTGGTGACTACGGCGACACGCATGTACGCTTTGCGTTGATTGAAAACCGTGACCGTATTCGTCAGGCAGTCAGAGGCATCAAAGCGATGTTCCGCGCCGATGGTTTACTTCCAGCCAGCAGTAAACATATTCACGAAAACACGGAATAAACACCTTCGTCAGAAACGCAAACAGGAGCCAGATGGCTCCTGTTTTTCATTGCACAGTTTGCTTTTAGATCATCAGGGCAAAAGTACCGGCCCAAACGATGACCATAAAAGAAATGCCCATAAAGAAATATTTCACTTTACATCTCTCCGCGTAATTACTGTTACGCCTGAATGACTTCATTACATCTGATACAGTGAGTTGACACCGGGAAAACGACCTCAACAGAGCTCTGTTTTGCCGTGGGCATCACCCCAGAATTCTGAGCTGATTTGCTCGAGACGGCGCTAATGTACGCCTAAAACTAAATTGAAACAAGTGGCATTTTCTTATTTACTTTTAGTAACTTACAAGTGTCTCATATCGGCGACAGTTTAATTTCTGTCAGTAATAATTCATAATTCAGCGAAGGGAAAAGCCTTAAGAAAAAAGCCATAAAAACCATTGGGTTATTATGGCTAATTTGAGGAGGGAAGAAGCGTTGGTCGTTTGTTAAACGTATAACGATGCTTCACCCACCGGACGCGTTTTGAAGCGGCGGTGGATCCAGAGATACTGCTCCGGTGCGCGCATAATCTCTTTCTCAATAATCTTGTTCATATAAGCCGCAGCCTGACCTTCATCAGTCGGGTAGCCTTCCATTTCTGGGGTGATATACAAACGGTATCCGCTGTTATCGGCTTTTCGTACCATCGTCACAGTCAACATGGCGGAACCCGAGAGGCGTGACAACACGTAAGTGCCATTGGTCGTCGCAACATTTTCTACCGCAAAGAACGGAGCGAAGGAGCTTCCTTTACGACCATAATCCTGGTCGGGAGCGAACCATACGGCTTCACCTTTTTTCAAAGCACCAACAATACCGCGCAGATTATTCCTGCCGATCATCGCTTTATTTGAACGCATCCGACCACGGGTCTGGACCCATTCCATCAATTGATTATTATGCGGACGATAAGTTGCCATCATTGGCTGGCAAAGCCCCATTACGCGGCCACCCAGTTCCAGAGACATAAAATGTACGCCGACGACCATTACGCCGCGATTTTGCATTTGTGCGCGTTGCAGGTTATCCAGACCTTCAACATCAAACCATTTACGCACGCGACGATCGGGCCAGAACCACGCCATGCCGGTTTCTACCAGCGCCATGCCGAGAGAACGAAAGTTTTCGGCAATCATCTTCTCGCGTTCTTCAGATGAATGCTGCGGGAAGCAAAGTTCAAGGTTTTTACGGGCGATGGATTCGCGACGTTTCAGAAATGGTCTGGCCATCGTGCCGATACGTGTGCCAAGAAAGCACAAGATAGGATAAGGAAGTTGTACCCAAAGCCAGAGTACGCCCAGACCAAACCACGTGAGCCAGTAGCGAGGATGGAGAAACTCGCGGGAAAATTTGCGCTGTGGAAACATAGTTACCTTCTGTAGATACGAATTGTTGTATCGCAGAAGATTCCATGTCGACAGCGGTACACTCAATATATTAGGCCATCATGTACGACAATGGTTCCTGTAAAGAGTGTAAAGACTAGTCAGGACAAAACCACGAGGAGCATGAATGCGGTACTTCCATTTTATCATCAGCCGATTGTTTTCAGCTACTGATTATTAATCACTCAAGTAAATATTTTTCAGGAGCGAATAGCCCTATTTTTTAACATCTTGTTTTTATTAGAACCTGGCAAAAATTGCCAGTGATTAAGAATTGTCTTACTATTAAATCACCTGAAGTAACAGGTTTTTTAGCGCGGCAGGAGGTTGAGCTATGATTTATTTATGGATGTTTCTCGCCCTGTGTATTGTTTGTGTCAGCGGATATATTGGCCAGGTACTAAATGTAGTATCTGCCGTCTCTGCATTTTTCGGCATGGTGATCCTCGCCGCCCTCATTTATTACTTCACTATGTGGTTAACTGGCGGTAATGAGCTGGTAACGGGGATATTTATGTTTATTGCCCCAGCTTGTGGCTTGATGATCCGCTTTATGGTGGGGTATGGAAGGCGGTAGTAAATGGTGTCCCCTGCAGACATCTACTTGAAGCGGCAGGGGATTGATCGGACTGGTGTTTTTTAGATGTGAGAAATCTTTTACCCGCTATTTTACCCATTGGCGCGGCTTAAGAGCTTATTTTTGAATTCACAATGGTCACGATATAACCATCTTGCGCGCCCGTGGATAACTTTGGCTTTTGGCAGGGTGCCGGACTTAATCCGGTCGTAGATGAAGGTTTTACCGAAACCAGTATCAGCCATGATGAATTTCAAATCAACCAGTGAATCAGGCTGTAGTTCGTGTTGCATGAGTGCTATCTCCGAATAGGGAATCGAACCTGCAAATAAGGCAATAAAAAAACGCATTGATGCGGCGATGGTTGGTCTGGATATCTTGAGCAACTGACAGGCCTAATCGAGTGTGAGGCTGTGTGATTCCATAGTTAGTTCTTGCGTAGCTCACTAATTCTTCTGTAAGTCTCTGGTGCTTTGTTTCCGTGTATCTTCATTTCAGACTTCAACAGAGCAACGAGTGAATCCCATTCGTTGAGGATGCCTTTGAATGCCGGAACTGTAGTGATGTGATGGACGCCCTTTCCTGAAGCAGCCAGCGCCATACTTTTACTGTCTGCGTTTGCTACGGGAGTAAATCACATGAACGCAATCAGGGTTGTTGGTATTGATATCGCCAAATCAGTATTTCAGGTCTGCGTCTGGATGGTCGATAGCCCCGTCACATGGAACAAAAAAATCTCTCGTTCTAAATTGCTGGAGACTATCCGACATTGAACCTGGAACTCTTGTTGCTATGGAGGCTTGCGCCACTCCGCATGTCTGGGGGCGAACCCTCACATCTATGAGCTATTGTGTCAGGCGCATCCCTGCACAACACATAAATGCTTTTGTCCGTAGCCAGAAAAATGATGCCAATGATGCACTGGCAATTTGCGAGACAGCATTTCGCCCGGGTATTCACTTTGTTTCTGTAAAAACCACAGAACAGCAGGATATCAAGGCGCTCCGGAACACACGTCAACTGATGGTTAAGCAGAGAACGGCGCTGGCCAACCAGCTTCGTTCTCTGCTCGCTGAATATGGCTTCACTATTCCTGTCGGGCTCCTGCGTCTCCAGCAAAAGCTACCGGAACTGATTGAAGATGCCTCAAACAGCCTGACATTCACTCTTCGTCGACTGCTGTCATCACAACAAATTGAGTACCGGCATTTATTAACAATCCCGGACGTAGGTCCCCTGATTGCAGTAGCATTTCTCAGCGAAGTTGATGCCACACAGTTCTCGAGTGGGAGAGAATTATCGGCGTGTTTTGACCGATGGTGTTGATTTTAATATGCAGAAGGCCGTTGCGATGAATTAAATAAAAACAGCAAATTACAGAAAACATTTTTAAATGAGTTTGCAGGCACTGATGAGATAACGGCTGCCGTCCCTGTAACAGTCTGAAGTTGACCTGGGTAATTAAATACCGGTGTAGTGATTAGGAAACAGGACTCGGATAACATCATGGCGCAGGTCATTGAACCTACTAACGATGCCGGACATATGGTCGCAAACCGCATAGAACCAGTACTTGCATCACCTGGGGCGTCCATATATGGTCAACAAAAACTGACCACGGTTTTAGATTTTTTCCAGTATCTATTTTCCGATTCGTTCGGCGGTAATAGCCCTCCAACAGGGGTAATGAACTCCTGCTATGGAACGGTAGCACTCACCAATAAATAACCGTCAATACAGCGTTCGGTTAACGCTTACGATAGGCCGGAACTTTGTCAGTAAAAGAGGCCCCTTTTCAGGGGCCTCTGCCTGTCAGAACATATAGCGGAAATTCGCGTTTATCGCGTTATCCACGTTGTATTTACCAAAGGCGGATTTCTCAAAC
>NZ_PTRF01000032.1:0-20756 GCF_002965705.1 Escherichia sp. MOD1-EC6842
TTTACAGGTGCGTGATACAATGAACCAACTAACTTAAATACGTCAAAAGCATAGTAGATCAAAAAAGTCACAAATACAGAATAAGCAATTAAATGAAGAGTTATTTTTCTTGCTGAATATGTTGGCATTGTATGTCTATCATAATCAAAAATCTGATTACAATCTAAAAATGACAAAAATCCAGTGCTATTCATACGAATGTTTTCATCATGAATATAACTGAATAAAGTTTGTAGTATTGGTAGAGGGTAAAATAATCCATATTCTTTTAGCTTTAACTCTTTCATTAAAACATTATATTCTTCATCAGTTTCTTTATATTCACTTATTAATTTAAGCGCATTAATTTTATCATCTACTGAAAGTTTCAGAAAACCAGACGAAAGATTATTTTTGAAGATCCAGAAGAATGGAAAAAATAGTCGTCTTATAGATCTTACAGACCAGAAAGAAACTGCTACAATTAGAGGTCCAGTGATTCCCTTGAAATGCTCATCAAATAGCCATGAATCCTTTACAATATCTATTATGTTCATTATCTTTACATGCATTATTGTTTCTGTAGTGATTTATACTACAGTAAACCATTCAGTTAGATCAATTATTTTTAAAGTAACATCCCCTCTAACTCCATGCGGTTATACCTTATAAAAGGCATAGTTGTGAAAATTATTATTGGATGAAATTAGAAAATATAAACCACATTAATAGGCTAAATGTGGTTTATTATTTATAGCTGCTAAATATCTGCGCCTAATGCCGCTACATCCTTCGCCTAAACACAACATTATCTGAGTAAATTGCCTTACCAGCGACAAACCCAACAGCAGCGATTACTGGCAAACTGATAGTAGCTCCAGCCATACCTGTAGAGATACCAATGAGAAAAGACATGCCAAAAGACAACAGGATGATCACGAAAGCATACCAGCCGGGATAAGTGCCATATAACACCGTCGCTAAACAGCCTGTACAGACGTGAACCCCACGCTGACTCTCTTTGAAGCAAAACGGGCATTTGATGGTATTGTTTTCCATGATGGCGTCCTTAATTGGCTTTCCAACCATTACTGGTTTTAACAAGATTCATGGCACTATCAGCAGGTTCATTCATTCCTTTAACGCTGGCGAAGGCTTTTTTGTCAATCCAGCCCGGAACGTCAATCAGCTTCCACGTATAAGACACGCGAACTACTTTCTGATTACCATTTCCCGGCTCAGTCCATTCCTTAATCTCGTCAACAGCACGACGACCGACACAGGCACCGTCTGTTGTGCTCCAGACTTTGGCTTTTTTGCCTTCCTCTGTTATCCCTAATACATTCGAGTCATAGCCCTGTTCAAAAACCATCAGGCCCTGCTCAACAAAGCCATCGAGGATCACTGAATTCGTCCCTGTGCCAGTCGAATCAAGTAGTGGCTTGGCAAGACGGATGGGGAAGCTGGTGTTATTGTTATCCAGCGAGAAGCAGTATTTGTCCTGCCCAATCTTGGCATTAATCGCTTTCTCAAAATCACCTTTCTCACCACATCCCGCCAGTGCCAGAGCTGCGCCAGCAACGAGTAAAATCTTCTTCATCTGCTTATCCATCCTGATAATCAAAATTGCGTATATTTTTTGACCTAATCCGGTCAGGGCTAGAGTTGTTGCGGGATCCGGCTGATATCACATGGCAAAATCACCGCTTAACCAATTGATAGGATTCAATTCTTTTAGCGTCTCGTCATATCGTTTAAAACGATCAAAAACGACCACATGATAGTTTATAACTATCATAAGTAGATATTTGATCGGTAATAACAATTAATCACCGATCGATATCGCGCATTCAATCGTTATAATCTATCAATATCTCATTATCGATCTTTTATATCGATCATAATTTCAAGTTCTGATAGCCTTGCAACGCCGAGACCGATGCCATGAGTTTGGTGTCGTAGAACGTATAAAACGAAGCAAAGCTCTGTGAGCGGGTTCAGTCTCTTTAACTCATTTACATGGAGGAAGTAAGAGTGGAAGCAACAGGTATCGTGTTTTTAGTTGTGCTCTTCGTCATCATCATGACAGTAGTAGATATACAAAAGAAAAAGCACTACAACAGCTTCACGGAAGTTCTGGACGGCGACATTCTTTCGTATGAATGCCAGCAGACAGGTATTGTAATTGATACTCAAAAAAATACTGTCCGTATTTTCAATAAAGATAAAGACAGCACATATACTTTTGATGAAATCCGGGAAATAAATTACACGCTTTCAGAGGGTGGTAAGTTTTACGGCAATGGAACATTACGAGGTATGAATAATGCGGCTATTGCTAACTGGAGAGAACAACTTTCAGCAAACAAACGGTCTGGTCTAAATATTTTAACCGATGATATTAAAAATCCCATGTGGAAAGTTAATGTTCCCCTGAAAAATAAAAGCACCTCAAATCACGAACTTTGCGAGCGATGGATACTGGTATTTAAAAAGTATGTTTTCTGAGTCTCACCTTTCATCTATTTATGGAACAAAAATGAAAAAATTATTATTTGCTATTTTTATCATACTTCCGCTTGGTGGCTGTACCGTTCATGGTAATAAATCCCTAACTGATGAAAATCATCAGACGGTTAAATTAAAAATCGTCAAGGGTAAAACTACCCAACGAGAAATTCTTTCTGCCTTTGGAGAGCCTCAGACACGCGCTACGAATGATGGACAGGAGATGTGGAACTACTCAAGTATGACGGGAGAAAACCAACTATCTAACTACATACCGGGCCTTGCTCTGTTGACCAATAGCAGCACGGCGCACATTAAATCACTGGATATCTGGTTTAAAGGTGATGTTGTGGAACGTTATGATTTTCGTCAGACTTCAAGTAAGACCTCACGTGGTTTGATGGATTGAAAATTTTAAAGAGATTGGCTATAAAGGAGTTGACTTAGTTAACTCCTTTATAATATCAATAGATGCCTTCCATTTTGTATTATGAGTATTATTCCCCCTTTATAGGATTAATGGCACTACCAATTTTGCACCATTTCTTATTATTAACAAGCGAAGAATGACTTACTCTTATATTTTTACAGCCATCTATTTTATTGATTATTTCCTTAATTGCTTCAAATATATTCTTCGGTGCCCACGGATTAATGGAAATTTTCTTGATAGCTTCAACAGGTAACGGTATATCTTTAATATCAACGTTGTGTTTTGAAGGAAAAATTATGCGATACTCATTTTCATCAGTGAACGCGTATCTTTTCAAAAAAGGCAACTCATCTACTCCAATTTGATTGTTTTTAAAATTTTTCAAAGTCATATATTTTACATCACCATGGATTATATCTTTTAAGCTATTAAGATGAGCAATCAGTTTTTCATAATCGAATACTATACAAACACCATTCTCCCTTGCAGTAAAAACACTCCAGTGGTGATAAGTTTCGCTTTTACGTGTCATACAAAGAGCTAACGTCTTTTTTAAATTCTTATGTTTTGTATAATTATCTAAAAACAATGAATCGTTTTTGTCATCCCATGACTTAGGATCTAGTAGCGTTATTTTTTTCATTGTCAACATGTAAAGTAAAGATGGGAGATTTGTATATCTACGCAGATTTTCATTAGTCATTTTAATCAACCATAAATTATATTCAAGTAACGCAAAAGAGATTTTTTTGTTTCAACAATGTTATTTATCGAAGTACGAATATTTATTATAACACCAGCCCTATGCGCTTGCTATTACAATATCAATTAAAGACTGTAAAATCATATTAATTGTTAATTGAAAGCTTAGGTATATAACCAGATTCATTTAAAACCTTCTAGCTTTGATCTAATATAAGAATAAATACATATGCTCAAGTTATTCAAAATTTTTTGTGTTTAACCTTGATATTTCCCTAATGCGTCGTATAAAACATTTTATTAATCTATCCAGATAACCAGCTAACAGTGCCTTCCAAGGCTCTATGCCAAGAAGATACTTGCCAGCGTTGTTCCCTCTTCAATCAGGACGGTATGGTGGAAGAAACGGAGAAGAAAGAACGGATCGGTATTGGCTATGACGTTCTGGATGAATAGCAATGGAACGGCAGCGGTTTCATCGTAATCGGACTGAAACCGTAGTATTGCATCAGAACAAAAAATTAACTTACCTTCCATCGCTCATCCTCCTCCTGTAGTTATCAGAAAAAACATTTTACCAGATCATAGATTGTGATCGCATTTTACTTTTTGCCACTTCATATTCATTAATATGGTCCTTAATAGTGCTTATTGCTTTTGGCAATGACCTGTTAAGTAAACCATTAATTTCCAGTGGTGTTTTTCCGTTTCTGACTACCACGATATATCCAAGAGTCAGATCTTGTCTTATCATCGGATTTAATGGTTCTATACCTATTCTAATTCCCGTGTTTTTATATTTAGCAACCGGATATCCAAGTGAACTATGGATAAGAATATTTCCGCTATCTGCAAACCTTGATAACATTCTGTCGCTATATATCGCTTTTCTTAAATCCTCTAAAACAGGGATATAGTGTTTATCCATGTTTCCTGTTGAAGCTGTAGGCAAGTAGATTTTTGTTTTTATTTTTCTCATAATCTTTTCCTGTTATTGTTTTTATTTAATACCATGCAACTAATCATGATATCAAAAATATTTATGGTATTTTGATAAAAGTTTTATAACATTTGCGATTTTATAGTTTCTTCACTCATCTGCGTGAGTTCTGAAACCAAGCGACTATAAATATTCTTTAACCTGTCTTTATCGCAACGACTTACAGATTCTGATAACAGATAATGACTATAGTTATTGACACAAATGTTGTTTCCGTTTTCAAGAGTTAATTTCAATCCAAGTTCTGTATCTTCTACTTTGTTTATAATACAGATCATAAATGGTGTTTTTTCATGGGGATGGAAGAGCGTGATCATTTTGATATTGTTCATTGTATTTTCCTTTTATTATTTTATTACTGCTTAATACTCTATCGTAAGCGTAAAAATCAAATATATCTGTGTTTTCTTCATGCTTTTACTTATTATTTTTAAACTCTTTTTTGAAAAAATCTTTATCTCTGTGCTGACGCACGGCTACGCCCTGAAGCTGATATTTTTATTTTATTCATCTCCTGTCTTTTAAATAAAAAGAAAAGTACTCGATCATTGTTTGATCTCTTTTCCTCATGATGCTGAATTTAGATCCTATGTTTAAACATAGTTTTTCCCTTTAGACATATAGCATTTGCTCTTAAACGTATAGGAAAACTATATCCTTGATAGCAGCACTTCGTGATTGTTGCGAACAATCACTCTGCTGAACAGGGCTTGCCCCTGTTAATATTGGATTTATCCAAAAAAGATCGCGTCGTAGACGCATATAAAGTTAAAGTAAAATTAATCAAGCAGTCCCGATAGTAGCAGCGGTTCGTGATTGTATACAACAATCACTTCGCTGTAATAACATAGTAGGAAAAATAACACAGATAACACCGCTGGTGCCATTTTGATAAGGCACCAATCAACTAAAAAGAAGAACTATTTCCAATATTATATTCTTTAAAATGTCATCCAAAGCTTCGCTATTTGAATAATGAAGAAGAAAACTGCTCTCAAGCCAGCTATAGCTTAAAACAAAGTACGCACTCTCGGGAGTTAAAGTCCCGAATCCCGGTACTTAAGTTGATAACTATTCTCAAATAAAAATAATAAAGTGTTATTTGTATATATTCTGTAGCACTACAAGTTTTATACGTAAAAACATCAAGTGTTAGTTATTTTAATAAATATAAACTTTAAGTATTGACTTGCACGCAAAATATAGTATTTACTTAAATGTATAACTAAAAAAATAAAGGAGTAAATACCATGATAGAAAATAAGATACAAACGGAAGTAAAGAAATCAAGAAGAGGTCTACCTCGCCATGTAAAAAACCCATTCCTTAATGATACAAATATACATACAAAAACAGGTATCAGACGTATCACAACAGGAAAAGACCGCTTAGCCGTAGTAAATGAAAATACAGGAGAACAGGTTGGGCATGGTGGTTTCTTTCAGTCAATGGAAGTAGACAAGACACAGTTCGTGAAGCTTTATGTGGATGGCGTATCAGCTATTGAGGGTTTATCCTCATCAGGTAAGAAAGTATTTAAGATACTGTATCTTGCTATTAGAGACAATAAAGATACAGATACGATATTAATGTCATTCGATATTGTTGATCAAGAGATTGTAAAAATATCAAGAACGACATATTTCAAAGGGATGAAAGAACTTGCTGACAAGAAATTTATTGCTGAGACCATGATACAGAACTATTATTTTATTAATCCAGACTATATGTTTAATGGTGATCGCTTAACCTTCATGAAAACTTATTACTTGAAGGACAAAAAAGCTAAAACTAAAGAGAACAAAATTAATTGCCAAGGCAAAACGCAGTAGTTTCAAGAAAGAGATTTTCTCAAGCAACTCCTATCTGAATGATAACTCCATAAAGCCAATGCATTTTAACAAACTCCCACCCTACTATAAAAATTGTATAGGGTGATTAAAAAATGAAGCGAAATCGAATGAGAAAACGTTTTTTATATACCAGTTTACAAACTCATATCTTGGAGAGCTGCTTTTTATAATTGCTGACATATCAATCATATTATGTGTTGATCTACGTAGTTCTGATATATAGAGAACAAAATCAACATGTTCATAATGTGGATTTTCAACAAGAAAATTAAGTTCTTTCATTACATTTTCAGATTCATAAGGCATTATCGATTCATTAAGAATAACAAGTCCACCGACTGCTCTAGGAATATTTAAAGATTCCTTTGTTGCTCTAATCTGTCTATTGGAGGTTGCTACAAGATCTTTTATATTTCTATAAGCATAATCCATTATCTTTTTTCTGAAAGCATCTGAGTCGGGGTGTTTTTGAATCAATTCCTCAATATGAACCCTACCGAACCAACTTCTTTTAAGCCATTCATCAGTCTTAGCTAGCTCATTAATTTTTTCATTTATTAAATCAGTTCTGTCATTTGTAAGTAATTTTTGCTCTAAAATAACATCGTTATTAAATAACAAATAATCTGCCATTTTCGAACTAGAGCCATCGTCTTTTTTGAAATCATCCTTCATATCGTCCAATACTATATTATTTTTCTTAGATCGAATAAAATCAAGAAACCTTTTATCTATAGAATCCATCTTTCCTACCTTCAGTTTTATTTCATAGTCCCGAGCCTGATGATACACCATGTCATTTGTCTCTTACAACATTATTAATGTATTAAGCATGACCATAATAAACAACCAAAAAACATTGACGAGATGAATCAATAGAAATAAACATTGCTGCAAACGGTTAATTTGACACTTACACCATATCTCGTAATATAAATATATCCACTATTTTATCTACGAGGTATTTCTTATGAGAAAAGTAAAAACAGACAACAGTGATTTAATCGAATACGTAAATACAGTCAAAGAACTAAAAAATCATATTTCTATAGAAGAATACAGAAATGAATATCGCAAACTGCGTTCCGATGACATTCCATTGGTTAAGGCTCAAAAATTTAAGTCTGCACATACCGAACTTCGCAGACCTGAAAAAAAGAGAGAATCTCTTATTGAATACTTTATTGATGAGTTAAATCCCATCAGCAGTTCAAAAGCTAACACATCAGCGAGATCAACTGGTAATCTCGATTTATTTAACGAACGCGTGTTATACCGTAAGGCCATTTCAGAAAAAAGTGATGAAGAAATAGTTGCCTTGGTCATAAAACAACGCACAGAAGCCGCTATGGAATTCCAGTGTTCAATTGAACAGAGTCTTGAGCAACTATCTCGTATCTCGTCAGAGTTCGAACCATCAAGCCAAAAGCGCAGGAAAATGTCTCTGTAAAACGACCCTATGCTATTCGTGTGAAATGAGATGTATTAGATTGCTTAAACGATAATGTTTACTATATTATTTACTGACTGTTTTTTTTGATTTTTTCCAACAGCACCGTAAGCATTATTTTTATTAATCGCCCATTTAAAAACACCGGATGACATACTATGAGTGAAGCTATTAAGGCACTGAACAATATTCGTACACTTCGCGCACAGGCTCGTGAAACAGATCTGGCAACTCTGGAAGAGATGCTGGAAAAACTCTCTGCTGTTGTTGAAGATCGCCGTGAGGAAGAAAATTCAGCCCGTAAAGAACAAGAAGAACGTCAGGCTAAACTTGAAGCCTTCCGCCAGAAATTGTTAGAAGACGGTATCGATCCTACAGAACTACTCGCTTCAGTTGGTTCATCCCAGCCTAAAACCAAATCAACTCGTGCTCCTCGTCCAGCTAAATACAAATATACAGATGAAAACGGTAATGAGCAGACTTGGACGGGTCAGGGCCGTACTCCTAAAGCAATCGCCGCTGCTATCGAAGCTGGTAAAACGCTGGAAGACTTCGCGATCTAATCACTACAGCATATCCGGGCTTCACTTGGTCTCAAGGTAACAGGCCCGGAAAATATTCGGTTATTCATCCAAGACTATCCCAGTCTGGCAGGTTGTTAATGACCTTTCGCCACCAATGATACGCAGCCATAAGAACACCAAAACAAATACCTGCTACTACGCTTGAGACAAATGCAGTGCCCGGTTGCATCCCTGTATCCTTCCAAGTAAAAAACCACATACAGATCCCCCATGCCGGACCAAACCATCCGCCCATCAACAAAGTGATTTGCCAGAAAGAGGCAAAAGGTAGTGGTGGTATCTTGAGTCCTGCTCTCCATGCGAGGTGTAGCATAGGAGGGGCATAATTACTTCGCCACATCTTCTTGCTTTCCATGATGGCAATAGCGTGTTTCTTTTTAGCTTCAAAGCCCATACAGTTCCCTCCAGATCCACCTTTACTCATCTATCTATTGATAAAAAGCCACAATAGACACTAATGATTATCAATTCCATGCATGTAAGTCAAAAATAACTCAAATAGTCATTTCTTTAGATCTTCTGGCGAAACCCGGTCACATGCCATTTTCTCAAGCATTCTTTGTAATCTTTTCATTTTCAACTTATGCGCTTTTTTCTCACCAATCTCCTGATAGTATTCTTCACGACGTTCGTTAACCACGCTCCTGAACTTTTTCAAAAGCTGTTCAAGTGTTTTGATGTCAGTGGTTGCGGCTTCCGCTTGGATTTTTTTATACATATACATCACATGAAATTCATCAATCATTTTTTGCTCCTTGGATAGACAAATAAGATTTGTTATCAGCCCCATGAAGGGGCCGATATACGTCAGAACATATCAACATATTGATTCCGCCAGAACAGTGTAATGCATTTTGGCTAATGCCTGCTTAACCCCTTTAAAATCCACCTCAGACAGTTTTTCAGCAGCGTTCTTTTTCCATGCTTTTTTCAGAAGATGTTTCTCAGCATTTCTCATCGCCAGATCGATTAGCCTACAGACAAACTCATGATCCATTACATGCGTTATAATCATATTGCTGGTCGTTTTATCCTTTGAGTTAAAAAGCTCCGCGTAGATATGCAAGGACACAACATAAAAGATTTCAGTATTTTTATTTCTAAATGTATTCATTGGCTTTTCCTTTTGGTTAATATTAAAAATGAAATGCTGCAGTATTAGCGGTATACACACTTATAGACAATCCAAAGCCGACGAAGGTGTTGTTTTACCTTACTGTGGCTTACTTCTCCATAAATCCGATTCCTTTTTCCTTCTTCGGTGTCATCATAAAAACGATATCTCGTTTTTTTAATGATACTTTTCATAATGTCATTCATATTGTATTTATTGTTGAAAAAATAATAAAAATCATCTGGTGCATTCCTCCGCAATCCGTCCATATAGTTTCTGAAATAACATTCGGCTTGTTCAATAAACTGTTTTGTCGTAATAAGTTCTATCTTCATACTCTTCTCCATTATTGTTTAGGGTAATAAGATGCCCTGTGCGAATAGTTATCTATTCGACATGAGATCTTGTTTCTGTTTTTATGCAGCGTTCTGGCGTGAGTTTCGAATAGTCGCGTCGATCCATTCATCAATCTCACTTTCAATGAATGCCACCGCTCTTATCCCTGTTTTCACCTGCGATGGAAACCGTCCGGCCTTAATCAGTTCGTAAATCCACGTTTTACCAAATCCGGTGCGTTTTATTACTTCTGGCAAACGGATAAACGTTGTTTTTGCTTTTATTTCTCTTTTAACCATATTTATCTCCTGTGTTATTCGTTGGAGATAATTGTAGGGAGATCGCTTGTGAAAAACTAGGTTGGTTCACCAGCCCTGAACCAGAGGGATGTTCAGGACCAGTGAATTCAGGGGATGTTTATAAGATATGAATACAGGGGAAGTTCAGGATTAGTGGATGTCCCTTGTTTTCTTTTTTGTTTCTGGTTTGTCATTCATTGCAATGACATCAAGAATAGGCGAGTTTTTCACCAGATTGTTTTTTATGAAAAAATCATTCAGTGACTTGAAATAATTGTCATTGCTTAAAAAACCGTGAGCAAGCGGATAATCAGTGTCTTTGATTTGCTCGCTACCTCTGGCATAACGCATATCGGGGTGTAGGATACCAGCCAATACAGGGTATTTGATTTTCTGGTTGTTGAGCTGTTCCCAAGCGATGAGGTCCATCAGAGGGATAATCTTGTAATCGAGTATCTTCTGGAATGTTTTATGACCAAACCGGAAATCTTTTTCCGGTGGTTTAGGCACTTTCAGGTGCTTTTGCCACTGACTGATAAGCACTTTCAGGTGTTCAGCCAGATCGTCACTGCTGGCTTCTTCCAAGTCAATTTCAATCAGCATCTTGTTCGCAGGATTCAGCCCTCGCTGTTTCAGGTATTCAGATATGTAATCCGAACTCACTGAAACATTTTCTTCTTGAGGCGTATTCTCCAGCCGATACATTGCCCGTCCATAGTTAAACAGTGAATTCCTTGTCATTGGTCTGACAGCATAGCTATGAGACAGCATGTGGCTTTCAGAGATCCATTTATCCTCCAGCAAGACCCTACCAGAGTGGATCATCGCATCATGGTGAATAACGGCATTACGATGCTTATCGTCCAGTGTTTCCCATTGCTGTCTGGCTTTATAGACAAACATGCGCCTTTCCAGCTCTGCATAAATTTGTTCCAGAGTCATGTCTTTCAACGCATCATAGCGGCTAACATCAAACCATTTGCTTAATGCTTCTACTATCTCCGCGACAGGTATTCTTTTTGTCATTCTTTTCCCTAAAAATGTTGATGTTCATTACATTGACGTTAACGCATCCGGCAGCATAGAGAAAGGGAATAATGATAGCTGGCGCTCTCAGCATTGGTCATAGAGTGTTCTTCTGTCTTTAGTTATCTTTCCGGGGGTAAACATATCGGGTAATAGCAGTAATCTGTTGAATCAGTGATTGAAGATTTGTAGCAGAACAGGGAGATCGTTCAGTGAGGCCCAGTGAAGCGCATTGTCATAACTAATTGATAGTAATTGACTTTATGGTGATATAGCATTAAAAAAGCTGGTAAATATGATGGTAAAAACAGACGCCATTTTTTGAAAGCCACTAACAGCAGGAGATACAGATGAAGTTCGAGTCCAGTCAGAGGAGCCAAATTATGAAAAGCCCGCTTTTATAGCGGGCTTTTTACTTATAAAATCCTTCACATCTTTTCTTGATGCAAAGGATCTTCGCTCATTATCGGAACGGCGGCTCATTAAAGGTGCGCAGTTTACGGGAATGCAATCGATCGCCTTCCGCGCGCAGTAAATCAATTGCCCGGATGCCAATCTGCAAGTGTTCGGAAATCGCACCTTCATAAAAACGGTTAGCCTGGCCGGGAAGTTTAATCTCACCATGCAATGGCTTATCTGAAACACACAGTAGCGTCCCGTATGGCACGCGGAAACGGTATCCTTGTGCTGCAATGGTTGCACTTTCCATATCAATCGCTACGGCCCGACTTAAGTTAAAACGAAGTGCAGAAGCCGAGTAACGCAATTCCCAGTTCCTGTCATCAGTAGTTACCACAGTGCCAGTACGTAGCCGCTGTTTAACTTCCTCACCCGGCCTGCCGCTGACGAGTTTGGTGGCGTCATAAAGCGCGCGTTGCACTTCAGCAATGCTCGGAATAGGAATATCGGGGGGGAGAACCGCATCAAGAACGTGGTCATCGCGTAAATAAGCATGTGCAAGTACATAATCACCAATGGACTGGCTTTCACGTAATCCACCGCAGTGACCAATCATCAGCCAGACATCCGGGCGTAGCACCGCCAGATGATCGCAGATGGTTTTAGCATTTGATGGCCCCACACCAATATTTACCAGAGTAATACCCTGGCCATCGGCAGTGATTAAATGCCATGCTGGCATCTGGTGTTTTTTCCATGCGAGATCAGAAATCGCTTCTTCAGGGGCTTCTGTTTCGGCGGTGATCCATATCCCTCCAGCACAGGAAAGAGCAATGTAGGGACTATCAGGATCGAGGATCTGGCTGCACCCCCAACGAACGAATTCATCCACATAACGTGTGTAGTTGGTAAACAAAACGAACGGCTGAAAATGTTCGACTGGCGTGCCGGTATAATGGCGTAACCGCGCGAGGGAAAAATCGACCCGGCGCGCATCGAAATGCGATAGCGGAGAAAATTCCGTTGGGTGATAAATGCCGTCTGCAGTTTCATCGCCAATTTGCGCCAGTTCTGTTGTCGGGAAGTAACGAGTTAGCCCGGCGCTCATCGAACGATCAAGTGTCAGTTCAGAGCCATCGATGACATAGGGATAGGGGATTTCATGCTGCGAGGGTTGCACGGAGATGTGCGCACCATAATCTTGATACAGTAACGTTAGTTGTTCATTGAGATACGAACGAAAGAGAGCAGGGCGGGTAATAGTGGTGGTATAGCTGCCAGCGTGAGTAAAACGTCCAAATGCGCGTGTTTTGGGAGGATTTGTGGCGCAGCCATCCCAGGTCACGGTCAATGATGGATAGACAAAAAGACCTTGTTTGCGGGCGTTTTCATCAGGTAATTCGCCACTTTTAATATAGTTGCCAATGGCATTGCGTAAAGCGACTACAGATTGCTCATACAGCGCGTCAAGTTTATCCAGTGCCTGAGCTGGGGTCAGACCGGAGCCCTTATTATTCATGTGTGTCTCCTGTTCCATACAATTACCGCACATCCGATAGTATGTCACAGGAATGTGAAACAAAAGTGTAAGGCGAAGATCGAATGATCTTCGCCAGACCATCAGATGCGTTGATTGTCTTTCATCAACAAAGCGGTCATTGCGGAAATCAGGCATCCAGCCAGCAAATAAATGGCGACGCTATGCCAGTCCCCGGAAAAATAAGTAATAAGAGCGGCGGCAATAAAAGGGGTAAATCCTCCACCTACCACACTGGCAACTTGATATCCGACCCCAGCGCCGCTGTAGCGATAACTGGCACCAAACATCTCTGTGAACATCGGTTGCTGCACACAAACCACCATGTCATGCGCAATATTCGCCAGCATAATGGAGAAGAAGACTATCCAGAAAATGGATTGAGCCTCGAGCGCCATGAAGAAAGGAAACGCGCTTAAGGTTCCGATAACTGCGCCAGTGATATAAACCCTGCGGCGACCAAAACGATCGGCAAGCCAGGCAAAACAGGGAATTGTCAGGCAGCTTAACCCTCCCACCAGCAAACCAATATTCAGGAATAATTCGCGTGGCAGCCCCATATTCTGGGTTGAGTAGTTAAGCGCAAAGGCGGTAACGATATACATCGTCAGCAACTCGCACAGTCGCAGCGCAATAATCTTCAGAAAAGCCCCTGGATGTAGTAACAGTGCCTGGATAACAGGGATTCGCTTTTTCACTGCCGCTTGATTATGTTGCTGTTGCTCAAATTCAGCGGATTCCTCCATACCATTACGCACCCACAATGCCCCCAACACCAGTACGGTGCTAAACAGGAAAGGAATGCGCCAGCCCCAGCTCAAAAACTGCTCGTCTGTCGTCATCATACTAATCAGAGAAACCAGTCCAGTTGAAAGCAGTAACCCTACACCGTAGCCAACTTGTACACCGCTACTGTAAAAGGCTTTTTTATTTTTCGGCGCGCTTTCAACGGACAGCAATGCTGCGCCTCCCCATTCTCCGCCGACGGCAAATCCCTGAATAGCACGCAGCGTCACCAGTAAAATCGGTGCCCACCAGCCAATAGTCGAGAATGAAGGAAGAATACCAATCAATGCTGTTGCGATCCCCATCATCCAGACAGTCAGCATCAACATGCGCTTACGCCCCAGGCGGTCGCCAAAATGGCCGAAAATGACACCTCCAAGTGGACGGAAAAGGAATCCGACGCCAAAAGTGGCAAATGCTGCGAGAGTTCCCATTGCCGGGCTCACTTGTGGGAAAAACTCTCGATTAAATACCAGTGCTGCAGTAATGCCATAGAGTAAAAAATCGTACCAGTCGACGACGGCACCGGCAAAACTGCCTAATGCAGCTCGTCGGGCGCGACTTAACGAAAGCGTTCCTTCATCGGGACGCGTGGAGATGAGCGTGGAGTCCATAGTGTTCCTGTCTGTACTGTCTTTTTATAATTAGTATGGAAAAAGGTCACTCACATTGCCGTCAATCTATAAACGAACCTTATGAGACTACCGCGACAGAGAGCATCTGCAAATATTTTTATACCTGAAAATGAGCATGGAGGGCGGATAAGGTCTACTGTAATGTGCTGGAAACGAACAAAATTGTGGATTCAGGTGCGTATTAGAAAATCAAAAGACAGAGAAATGTGATCGCTAAGGTAGCACTGGCTACTTGCTGGCGTTATTTTTGCAGATGAATTTTTCGAATTTTCTCAATGAGATTTGTGTCACTGACACGGGGTGGGCTAATTGCTTGAATGATTGGCGGAGAGAGGGGGATTTGAACCCCCGGTAGAGTTGCCCCTACTCCGGTTTTCGAGACCGGTCCGTTCAGCCGCTCCGGCATCTCTCCGTTCAGATTGTTGCAATGATGCCAGGAAATTTGGCATTTTAACAGTCCCTGTCCGTGCAATTTTGTTCAAGTGACGAGTTTGCGAGCAAAACGATGATTAAGTGGCCCTGGAAAGTACAAGAAACCGTTCATGATGATGCAATTCCGTGGAAGGAAGCTCTGTCGATACCTCTTTTGACAAGTTTGACTGAGCAGGAGCAAAACAAATTAGTCACTCTTGCTGGACGTTTTTTGCAACAAAAACGGTTGGTTCCTTTACAAGGGGTTGAACTTGACGCTTTGAAAAGCGGTCGTATCGCCTTGCTGTTTTGTTTACCTGTTATGGAACTGGGGCTGGAATGGCTGGATGGTTTCCATGAAGTGTTAATTTATCCAGCACCATTTGTGGTAGACGATGAATGGGAAGACGATATAGGACTGGTACATAATCAACGCATCGTTCAGTCAGGTCAAAGCTGGCAGCAAGGCCCCATCGTACTGAATTGGCTCGATATACAGGATTCCTTCGATGCCTCTGGGTTTAATCTGATCATCCACGAAGTTGCACATAAACTGGACACCCGGAACGGCGATCGCGCCAGTGGTGTCCCCTTTATTCCTTTACGTGAAGTCGCGGGCTGGGAACACGATCTTCACGCGGCGATGAATAACATTCAGGACGAAATTGAATTAGTGGGCGAAAATGCCTCCAGCATTGATGCTTATGCCGCCAGTGACCCTGCAGAATGTTTTGCCGTGCTTTCCGAATACTTTTTTAGTGCCCCGGAGCTTTTTGCTCCTCGTTTCCCCTCTCTGTGGCAACGTTTCTGCCAATTTTATCAGCAGGAACCGCTGCAAAGACTGCGAAATGCGAATGAACGAGGCACATATTCAGCACCAGATGTTCATTAAATATCAAATTTGTTGCTTAATTAACCGATTGAAGTAACGTGTGAATTTTAGTGTTGACACTCGCAGTGTCACTCAGTAATATTCGCCTCGTTCTCACGATTCCTCTGTAGTTCAGTCGGTAGAACGGCGGACTGTTAATCCGTATGTCACTGGTTCGAGTCCAGTCAGAGGAGCCAAATTTTGAAAAGCCTGCTTTCGAGCAGGCTTTTTGCTTTTCGATGTTAGCCATAACCGGGCCCGTATCTAACCTCCCTTAAATCTGATAACTACATCAGGGCTGAATTTTTGCGATAATTCTTTTTATCGTATTTCTGAACTCATCCAGATTGATGTGATCAATATTTTTCCCTACCACAATCGTCTCTGAAATATCTGCCATAGCAGGCCAGCGTGTTTTATAATCGGCATATACTGCGATGACAGGAACATTATAAGCACTTGTCATATGTAAAACAGAAGTATCAGGTGTTATTGCGAGAAAAGCATCTTTTATGACGGCGGCAGAACGTGGTATTGAAGGTGACAATGATAAATGATAGACATTGTCAAAACACTGCGTTAGTTCTATTGCTTTTTCAGTACCATTCGGGCCATGAACAATGACAATTGGCATATTTATTTCATTTTTAATTATAGCTATTAGTTTTTGAGCTATTGAGCCTGAAAAAGTTCGCTCCTGAACACTACCATCAAGATTAAGAGCAATATATGCGCCCAATGAGGTAAGTTCATAACGTACCTCGTTTATTACCTCTTTGTTGATCGGCAGTTCAAATAAGGGGCGGACAGGCGGGAAACCAGCCTCTCGCATCATGAATGCCCATGTCATTGGTACTGGCGCCCGAAGAGACTGGTCCATTTTCGACGCCGATTTACATAAGGAGGAATAACATTTCATTGTTAAACCCACCACTTGTAAATTGGTTTTGGCTTTTAAATAACTTATGAACAGCATTGTCTTCAGGTTTTTCTTGCGCATAGCTTCAATGCAGAGATCCGGTGTACCGTATTGATCTCTTATACTTTGCGCCAGACTTTTTATTTCTCTAAAGCTGGCATGATCCTGCATTGTCATACTGACTAATGTTAATTTAGTCTCTTTAAGACAAAGCGAATCAAAAACAGATTTATTAATTGTGGATGCGACAATTAATAAATGTTTTATTTTATGTGATTCCAGCGATCTAATTATGGGGTAAATGGCCATTGCATCACCAATTTGGTCGGGGATGTGAATGACCACAAATTCAGTATTTGTTATATTGATATCTTCACATGAATAATCATAATAGCTGAATGCAATGCGTCTAAAAATTGACACTAACGACATTTCCAACCTCGCTTCCCTACTGGTTAAAACGTGATGGAGTTTATCAGAGATAGTCGTTTTCTAAAATCGCTAAATAGCGAGATAATACATAATTTATTTCTATTATTAATTTTTAATTATTCAATTAAATTATGTTTGTATCGCAAAAATACTTGTATTGCATAGCTTCAATGTACATTTCAATCTGAAGTCGATGCAAAGTGAAGGTAAGAGAAGAGATAAAACGTCAGCAATCAGAGTGATCATCTAAGTGGGGGAAATACCCCCACTTTTTTATTATACCGTAAGTGATGTCCGATTAACCCTGGTATGCAGCCAGCATTTCCTGTGCTGCGAGTTTACCCAGCGCATTCGCTGCAAAAGGACTGTCGCCGGTGAGAAGTTTACGATCCTTATGTACCCGGCCGGTAATATCATCATTGATGATATTCATTCCCATTTTCTTCAGTTCTTCACCAAAGTACCAGGTCAGATGGCCAGGCATATAGCCAATATCTGGCGTTTGTTTGTCTGCGGCGTCAGGGAACGCACAAATGGAATAACCGTTCAGCGGGTTATCACCATGACGAAGTGCCAGAAACGCAGCCGGACCATGGCAGAGAGAGATAACAAAACGGTCATTTTCAACTGCCCATTGTAGAGCGGTTGCAACTTCTTTGCTTTCCGGTAAGCCAATGAGAGCGCCATGACCGCCGGGAACAAAAATTGCTGCGTACTCGCTGTCTGCGTTTAAGTTGGCGACAATATCCGCTAATTTTTTCGGATTGCGGAACAAAGATTTGTGTTGCTCAAAGAATGGCATCACTTTTTCATCTTTGTGCGGCATAGCCCAGTATTCAAACTTCGTCATCAGGCCGGAGATGGTCGCAACTTCGAACTCGAAACCTGCTGCATACAGGTGATACAGCGGCAGCAACGTTTCAATCGGATGGTTGCCCGTTGAGAACAGTTTACCGTTATCGGTCGGCAGATAACGTTCGTCAGCGGCGATCACCAGAATTTTGTGCTTGCCGCTATACGGTTTTGGATAGTCCACTCCATCAAGATCAGATACCGGGCTGGTATACTGACTAAGCGAAAATTCTGAAGGGAAGAACGCATTATCTTCAGCAATATCGATCTGCGGATTCTTACTTGTTTGAACAGTCATAGTGTATTCCTTATTGTAACTTAGGTAGGTTAGTCACTATATTCGCGACTGAGCTGGGTGCTATATTTAACCAGGAGAGTAAAATGAGTCAATATACCGAAAGCGGTAGGAGAGTATGTTAAATATGGTTGGGTAAATACACAGCTATTATCGAATAGTGATCTCACTGATTCCACCTTATTTGCAATAAAAACTCAAAGCGTAGCAATATATTGTAGTCCATTTTTCAGAAAAGATGAGATTGCATATCCTCGTTACAGAGGGGGAGTGCAAAATTCGTAAATGAGATTTTTAGCAAAAAAATAATGATTAAACTGCCCTGTAAGGCCGTGAATCGCGAAAAAATGATGATCCAGATTAAGGTTTAACTGATGGCAGATATGATTAATTACATGGCATCAGATGTGCTAATTACAGGAGCTGCCTGGAGTTGCTCTGCCAGGAGTGACCAAGGCGCAGCTGATTTAATGTGCCCAATGATGCTGTATTTATGGCGTAAGTATAAAATTTAACAGATAAATTAATTATAACGTAAATTCTTTTTATATTCAGATGTTTTCAGGGATTTTCTATGTACCGAAATATTGTTATTCCGGTGAATGTCTTTTCCCGGGATGATAGAGAGCAAGCGTTTTGCCATGCGCAATTTTTCGCCAACGTTTCATCAGGGCATGTTCATTTGCTTGGCTTTATACCGGAGTATGTAAGGATACTGGAGCGGGGATATGTTTCTGACATGCATCGTTTGGAATATGTGCTACGTGATCAGGCTTTGCGCCGTTTAGCTACACTGGCAGAACAGTTGGTTTTGCCTGAAGGGTTTATCCATACCTATGTTTATCTTGGGACTCTTCCGGAAGGGGTGAAGGAACTGGCTGAACAGCAACTGGAAGATGTTATTGTGCTGGGAGCTACTCAGGAATTGGGTTTTGTCGATATGCTACGGCAGTTTAGCGTGCCGCTGTTGCTGATTTAATGACGATAAAAAAGCCTGAGTTCGATGAGGGACGAACTCAGGCGGGTATTAGGTTTTTACAGTAACACGCCGAGGCGCGTTGGCTGATTAGAACTGGTAGACTAAGCCTACAGCAACGATATCATCGGTCGCGATGCCGTTTGCTTTGTAGAAGTCATCATCGTTGTCCAGCAGGTTGATTTTGTAATCAACATAGGTGGACATGTTTTTGTTGAAATAGTAGGTTGCACCGACTTCAACGTATTTAACCAGATCTTTGTTGGTGTAACGCGGGTCGCCGTTGCCGTCATGAGCCCAACCGCCTAAATCCTTACCTTTAGATTGCAGGTAAGCGATGGACGGACGCAGACCGAAGTCGAACTGATACTGAGCTACAACTTCAAAGTTCTGTGTTTTGTTAGCGATTGCTGATCTTGAATCACCATTATCAAACTCGCCACCACCATAAGGGGTCATATTGCGAGTTTCCGCATACATAGCTGCTAAATACACATTATTGGCATCATATTTTGCACCAACAGTCCATGCTTCTGCGGTTTCACCACCAGCATTTCTGTTGTTACGGCTACGATCATTTAAACCAACGCCAACCTGACGATCGGAACGATCAGAGTTTGAATATGCAGCCCCCAGACTTAAACCGAAGTCGAAATCGTAGGAAGTAGACATACCGAAACCATCACCATTTTCTTTGGAAAGACTACGTCCATCACCACTACCGGAGCCTTCCTGACCGAATGGTCCACCACTTTCATTATTACCCTGATATTGCAGAGCAAAGTTCAGACCATCAACCTGACCGAAGAAGCCATTGTTACGGTAGGTTGCTACACCATTGGTACGGCCGTTCATGAAGTTGTCGGCGCCAGCATAAGTATCGCCACCAAATTCAGGCAGCATATCGGTCCACGCTTCGATATCATACACAACACCGTAGTTACGACCGTAGTCGAAAGTACCGTTCTGACCGAAACCTAAACCAGCGAACGCCAGACGGGTTGCTGAGTTATCACCGTCACCTTCAGTACCATTTGCTTGCAGGTTGTATTCCCACTGACCGTAACCAGTAAACTGGTCAGCGATCTGAGTTTCGCCTTTGAAACCGATACGGGCATATGACATGTCGCCATCAGCGCCCGAGTTGTCAGAAAAATAGTGTAGACCCGCTACTTTTCCGTAGAAATCCAGTTTATTACCATCTTTATTATAGACTTCAGCCGCATTTGCTGCGCCAGCAACTAATAACGCCGGGACCAGCATTGCCAGAACTTTTCTTTTCATTATGTATTCCCTTGTGATTATAATCTTCATGAATATAAAAATAAGTGCCGTTATCCAAAAAAAGCACATTTGGAT
>NZ_PTRF01000033.1:0-18439 GCF_002965705.1 Escherichia sp. MOD1-EC6842
AATTCATCATTGATAATCTGGAATGCGATGTCATCGCGCATTTCGTGCAGCGGAAAACGTTTAGATTCCGCGATAGTTGAAATTGCCTTTGCGCCAAAACGCGAGTCGAGTAGTTCTGAGCGGAAATCCGTTAACAGCTTCTGGTCCATTTCGAACTCCTTAAATTTATTTGAAGGCAATAAAAAAGTAGGATTTATCTGGAATGGACGCAAGGCGTTACGGGTGTAATTTAAATAACAAAATCCTAAACAGAAAAAAGGCTTTTTATAATATAAACATTTAACATGATAATATTAAAAACAGACTTTATTATCGTAATAAAAATCGCCCAAACATTCCTGTCGGGCGATCGAATTAATTATTGTTTATCCTGCATATACGGTGTGTAAACTCCGTTCAGGCTGTGCAAGAAAGCCACGATATCATCCACATCCTCCTGCGGCAGCTCTTTACCGACCTGGTAGCGCAGCATCAGTTTCACCGCCCCGTCCAGCGTCGGCACATCACCGCGATGGAAGTACGGTGCCGTTAGCGCAACGTTACGCAAACCGGGTACTTTCTGACGCAGTTTATCGCGTTCTTCTTTAGTTACATTCATACGGCCAATATCTGCCGCCGTAATTTCACCAAAATTAAAGTCTTTTTTCAGACCCAGCGGTTCGAAGGAACGTCCACCGAGAATAATACCGCCATGACACGTTGCACATTTATTATCTTTAAATAATTGATAACCTTTTTTCTGCTGCGCCGTCAGCGCATTTTCATCACCACGCAACCATTTATCAAACGGTGAATCCGGCGTAATTAATGTTTTCTCAAATTCAGCAATTGCGTCAGTAATATTTTCACCACTGAAACCTTGCGGATAAACTTTGAGGAACTGCGCTTTCAGCACAGGATCTTTTTCCAACTTCGCAATGATTTCGTCCCAGGATTTGGACGCCATTTCAATCGGATTCAGCGGCGGCCCACCCGCCTGATCCTGCAATGTTGCCGCACGACCATCCCAGAACTGCTCAACGTTAAATACTGAGTTAAATACCGTCGGCGCATTAATCGGCCCAACTGCGCCACCAACACCAATCGATGTTTTTCTGCCATCGACGCCCCCCGCATTCAACGCATGGCAATGAGCGCATGAAATGGTGCTATCAGCCGATAAACGGGGATCGTGATACAGCGCAAAACCCAACGCCACTTTTTGCGCATCGGTAGGCAGTTTTTGCGGGATGGGCTGCACCGGTTCATTGCGATGCTCCGGCGCGGTGTCATTGCTGGCGTAATATTCCGCGCGCTGTTTTGCAATCCAGGCGAGTATTTCCGCCCGCTCTTCATCACTCACCTTACCCGCCCAGTGCAGTGCGGTATAACGCGTTGGCGGCATAGTTTCATACTGCATCACCCATTCAATCTTGTTCAGATCGCTTTGCGAAACGGGTTTATCAGCCAACAGAGCCGCACGCACGGCCTCAAGATTAAAAGATTTATATCCGAGCTTAATGTCGTAATCCATCAACTGTTTCGCGCCAGGAATATAATAATAGGCGGGTAATTCTGCCGAAGGCGTATGGCAATAGTCGCATCCCTTTTCGCGGAGAAAGCCTAAAACCTTATTATTTTCACTGACAGCTGATGCCTGAACATTAGCCTGTTTACTGCGTTTATTATCGTGGTACCACACATAACCAGATAACCCTAAATAGCAAATCGCGACGCCAGCCAGGCCGATCGCGGTAATACGTGAGACCATTTTCATTATTCTTCCCTCACGGTAGTGAGTTATTGTGACCCAGAAAATTTTCCAGAATGCTGCAAACGTCTCTGCGAGACAAAGCCATCATAAAAAACAGGGAGATACGCTTTTTGATAGGAATCAATCAATTACATGAATATAAACTATCAATAAGATAGCCTGTGCCTATTACCCAGATCAGGAATGGCATATCATGATTACGGGGGAGACCATGATTGAATGTTCTGAAAATGAAAAACAACACGAAATCCGTATTTTTATAAATTCCATTGATATTAGCGCGTTATATTTTTTGTCCCATTAATAAACGTGATCCACCGCACGCTTCGTCGCCCATCGACCGGAGCGAATGACTACGCTTAAAGGAAAGCCGATAATTAGCGACGAATTTCGGAGGTCGGATCCTTATGCTCAATCAGAAAATTCAAAACCCTAATCCAGACGAACTGACGATCGAGGTCGATCTCTGTTATGAACTGGACCCGTATGAATTAAAACTGGATGAGATGATCGAGGCAGAGCCAGAACCCGAAATGATTGAGGGGCTGCCAGCCTCTGACGCACTAACACCTGCTGACCGCTATCTCGAACTTTTCGAACATGTCCAGTCAGCAAAAATTTTCCCCGACAGTAAAACGTTTCCTGACTGCGCTCCCAAAATGGACCCGCTGGATATCTTAATCCGCTATCGTAAAGTGCGCCGTCATCGTGATTTCGATTTGCGCCGATTCGTTGAAAATCACTTCTGGTTACCGGAGATTTACTCCAGTGAATATGTATCGAACCCGCAAAACTCACTGAAAGAGCATATCGACCAGCTATGGCCGGTATTAACCCGCGAGCCACAGGATCACATCCCGTGGTCTTCTCTGCTGGCGCTGCCGCAGTCGTACATTGTTCCAGGGGGTCGTTTTAGCGAAACCTACTACTGGGATTCCTATTTCACCATGCTGGGGCTGGCGGAAAGCGGGCGTGAAGATTTGCTGAAATGCATGGCCGATAACTTCGCCTGGATGATCGAAAACTATGGGCACATCCCCAACGGCAACCGCACCTATTATTTGAGCCGCTCGCAGCCACCGGTGTTCGCGCTGATGGTGGAGCTGTTTGAAGAAGATGGTGTACGCGGCGCGCGCCGTTACCTTGAGCATCTTAAAATGGAATATGCCTTCTGGATGGACGGCGCAGAATCGCTGATCCCTAATCAGGCCTATCGCCATGTTGTGCGAATGCCCGACGGATCGCTGCTCAACCGTTACTGGGACGATCGCGACACGCCGCGTGACGAATCCTGGCTTGAAGACGTAGAAACCGCAAAACATTCTGGTCGCCCGCCCAACGAGGTGTACCGCGATTTACGCGCGGGCGCAGCTTCTGGCTGGGATTACTCTTCCCGTTGGCTGCGAGACGCGGGTCGCCTGGCGAGCATTCGTACCACTCAGTTCATCCCCATCGATCTTAATGCTTTCCTGTTTAAACTGGAGAGCGCCATCGCCAACATCTCGTCGCTGAAAGGCGATAAGGAGACGGAAACGCTGTTCCGCCAGAAAGCCAATGCCCGCCGCGATGCGGTAAACCATTATCTCTGGGATGATGAAAATGGTATCTACCGCGATTACGACTGGCGGCGCGAACAGCAGGCACTCTTTTCCGCTGCTGCCATTGTGCCGTTATATGTGGGCATGGCGAACCATGAACAGGCCGACCGTCTGGCAAATGCCGTGCGAAGCCGATTACTGACGCCGGGCGGGATTCTGGCAAGCGAGTATGAAACCGGTGAACAGTGGGATAAACCCAACGGCTGGGCACCGTTACAATGGATGGCGATTCAGGGATTTAAAATGTACGGTGATGACCATCTGGGTGATGAGATTGCGCGTAGCTGGCTGAAGACGGTGAATCAGTTCTATCTGGAACAGCACAAACTGATCGAGAAATACCATATTGCCGATGGTATCCCCCGCGAGGGCGGCGGGGGCGAATATCCATTGCAGGATGGCTTTGGCTGGACCAACGGTGTGGTACGCCGTTTAATTGGTTTATACGGCGAACCATAATATTTTTTACAGCCAGCCACTAACGTCCTACTGGCTGTAAAATTATCCTCTTCAGGAGGAGATATTTAGCATCATCGCCGCCTGGGTACGGTTTTTCACTTCCAGACGGCGATAGAGCGATTCCAGGTGCGCTTTTACCGTTCCGGTGCTGATATTTAATGCCCGACCAATCTCTTTATTCGATTCGCCCGCCGCCAGCATGGTTAAAATTTCCCGCTGGCGGGCGCTTAACGATTTGAGATCTTTCGTATCCTTTTCCGGCGTGGTTCGCCAGTCACCGGGCAGAAACATCATTCCCATCGCCGCACTATTGACCGCCAACACAAACGTATCGATCGAAGAATCACGCGGTACAATCGCCATCACATTGAAATGAATAACCTCCTGCAACCATCGTTTGTTGCAATCCGAAGCCGTGATTAACACCTTAACCTCAGGAAATTGCACCACGGTTTTTTGCAACAACCAGTAGCAAAACTCCCCATCCTGATCGCCATCGAGCATAACTAAGGCTTCAGGGTAGCTTTCCAGCTTTTGCCATAACTCGTCTGCCTGACCGACGCCCTGAATACCTACGCCTGGAATACGTTGCTGTAAACTGATTTTCATTCCATGAATAAATATTGACTGCCTGTCAAACATGATTATTTGCATTACTGAATCTCCACCTGAATACGTTAAAAAGACTTAAGTAGTGGAAGGGTATTACCCGAGAGACAAAATAAGAATTCGCCATTTGGCGGAGGCCATTCTACAGAGATGAAAGACAGAAAATAGTTACCGATATAAATAGTTACAGCTAAACGCCTGAAATTACATGTCGAGGGCACTATTTAAAAAAATCTTAAGGAATTCCTTATATTTTCGCGCCACGTTCCGATTAACCAGGCCAATTCAGCGCACGCTTTAATAGCATCCATAGTTTAAGAAAGTGACTGGATTACGCACAAATACACAATGTTGTATGTCCGCATTTTATAAAACGAATCAAAATTTTGGCTTTGTGTTGGTTATTTCTCTATGCCGAGACGCGAATCCGCCTTTGATTCTCTAAAATCGCCTCACTTTCAACGTTGCATCGTTGTGAAATCATGCATTAGATGTTAGAAAAACAATAAATAATGCGATATACGCGTTACTGTTTCGCTGTGAACAACAATCGGTAAAAGAAATGGATAAAATTCACGCAATGCAGTTGTTCATCAAGGTTGCGGAGCTGGAGAGTTTTTCCCGCGCGGCGGATTTCTTTGCATTGCCAAAAGGAAGCGTTTCGCGCCAGATACAGGCACTGGAACATCAACTTGGCACCCAGCTTCTCCAGCGCACCACGCGACGGGTCAAACTCACACCTGATGGCATGACCTATTACCAACGGGCAAAAGATGTGTTGAGTAATCTCAACGAACTGGACGGTTTATTTCAGCAGGGCGCCCCCAGCATCAGCGGTAAATTGCGCATCGATATCCCATCCGGGATGGCAAAAACCCTGCTACTGCCGCGTCTGCCCGAATTTCTCCATCAATATCCGGGAATTGAACTGGAATTAAGCAGCAATGACCGTCCGGTAGATATTCTTCATGATGGCTTTGATTGCGTAGTACGCACGGGAACGTTGCCCGACGATGGACTCATCACCCGTCCCCTCGGCAAACTGACGATGGTCAACTGCGCCAGTCCGCACTATCTGACGCGCTTTGGTTATCCGCAAAGTCCCGACGACCTGACTTCGCACGCGGTAGTGCATTACACGCCACATCTGGGCGCGCATCCGTTGGGTTTTGAGGTTGCCAGTGTTAATGGCGTCCAGTGGTTTAAGTCCGGCGGCATGTTGACGGTAAACAGTAGAGAAAACTATCTTGCCGCCGGTCTGGCGGGACTGGGGATTATTCAGATCCCCCGCGTCACCGTACGCGAAGCCCTACGCGCCAGACAGCTTATCGAAGTGTTACCCAACTACCGCGCCGAACCACGTTCCATTTCTCTGGTTTACCCACAGCGTCGGGAGCTTTCCCGCCGTGTAAACCTGTTTATGCAGTGGCTGGCTGGTGTGATGAAAGAGTACCTGGACTGACCGACTATACTTTTTAAGAAAGACAACGACAGAAGGACTAAAGAGCGGATGACGCAGGAAAACGAGATTAAACGTCCCACCCAAGATCTGGAGCACGAGCCAATTAAGCATCTGGATAATAGCGATAAAGGCGGCAAAGTTAGCCAGGCGCTGGAAACCGTCACCACCACCGCCGAAAAAATCCAACGCCAACCGATCATCGCACACCTTATTCGCGCGACAGAACGCTTTAACGATCGGCTGGGTAACCAGTTTGGTGCGGCTATCACCTATTTCTCGTTTTTGTCGATGATCCCGATTTTGATGGTGTCGTTTGCCGCAGGGGGTTTTGTGCTGGCCTCCCATCCGATGCTGTTACAGGATATCTTCGATAAGATTCTGCAAAACATCAGCGATCCGACGCTTGCCGCCACGTTGAAAAACACCATCAACACTGCCGTTCAGCAGCGTACTACCGTAGGACTTGTCGGGTTAGCCGTGGCGCTATACTCCGGCATCAACTGGATGGGGAATTTACGTGAAGCAATTCGCGCCCAATCGCGCGATGTCTGGGAACGTTCGCCGCAAGATCAGGAGAAGTTCTGGGTAAAATATCTGCGTGACTTTATTTCGCTGATTGGTTTGTTGATTGCGCTGATTGTGACGCTTTCGATCACCTCGGTTGCCGGTTCTGCGCAACAAATGATTATTAGCGCGCTGCACCTTAATAGCATTGAGTGGCTGAAACCGACGTGGCGGTTGATTGGTCTGGCGATTTCTATCTTTGCCAACTATCTGCTTTTCTTTTGGATCTTCTGGCGCCTGCCACGCCACCGTCCGCGTAGAAAGGCGCTGATTCGCGGGACATTCCTCGCAGCGATTGGTTTTGAAGTGATTAAAATCGTGATGACCTACACCCTGCCGTCGTTGATGAAATCCCCGTCTGGCGCAGCATTTGGTTCCGTGCTGGGGCTGATGGCGTTTTTCTACTTCTTTGCTCGTCTGACGCTGTTTTGTGCGGCGTGGATTGCCACCGCCGAGTACAAAGATGACCCGCGAATGCCGGGGAAAACGCAGCCTTAAAATATGCCGGATGCGGCGTAAACGCCTTATTCGGCCTGGCTCCCCGTAGGCCGGATAAAATGTGCCAGCATCGCATCCGGCTATAATGCGCACATAACCACCTGAAACGACATCTCTTCAGGAGCAAACAATTTCATTCCAACTCATAACCCCAGCATATAAATCCACTTGGTAACTTTTATTTAACCTAAAACCAGTTTTATTGACTATTTATGAAATTGTGTGAAGCATTTCATAGAAGAAAAATCACCAGCCTAAACATCATTCCCTTTTTGCCTGGTTTTTGACCATTTCCGCGATTTGTTACACATTGAAATATCACTTTTGCTGTGCGTAATATGGCTATTCGTTAGCCAAAAAATAAGAAAAGATTATGCAAGCAACAGCCACAACACTCGAAAATAACCAGGAATTCACGCCGGTAAACTCGCGTAATAAAGTCCTTGTCGCCTCTCTCATTGGCACGGCCATTGAGTTCTTCGACTTTTATATTTACGCCACTGCGGCCGTTATTGTGTTTCCGCATATCTTCTTCCCGCAGGGCGATCCTACGGCAGCAACGCTCCAGTCGCTCGCCACCTTCGCCATTGCCTTCGTCGCGCGCCCCATCGGCTCTGCCGTATTTGGTCATTTTGGCGATCGCATTGGACGTAAAGCGACGCTGGTCGCCTCGTTGCTAACGATGGGGATTTCGACAGTGGTGATTGGTCTGTTGCCGGGCTATGCCACGATTGGTATTTTCGCCCCGCTGCTGCTGGCGCTGGCTCGATTTGGTCAGGGGCTGGGTTTAGGCGGTGAATGGGGCGGCGCGGCGCTGCTGGCAACTGAAAACGCCCCGCCGCGCAAACGTGCATTGTACGGCTCCTTCCCGCAACTGGGCGCACCGATTGGCTTCTTCTTTGCCAACGGCACTTTCTTGCTGCTTTCCTGGCTACTGACCGACGAGCAGTTTATGAGCTGGGGCTGGCGCGTACCGTTTATCTTCTCGGCGGTGCTGGTGATTATCGGCCTGTATGTCCGCGTTTCACTGCATGAATCGCCGGTGTTTGAGAAAGTCGCTAAAGCGAAAAAGCAGGTGAAAATCCCGCTGGGTACGCTGCTGACCAAACATGTTCGCGTAACCGTACTGGGTACGTTCATTATGCTGGCAACCTATACGCTGTTTTACATCATGACCGTCTACTCGATGACCTTTAGTACCGCCGCCGCGCCAGTTGGGCTTGGCCTGCCGCGTAACGAAGTATTGTGGATGCTGATGATGGCAGTGATTGGTTTTGGCGTGATGGTGCCAGTCGCCGGATTACTGGCTGATGCCTTTGGTCGCCGTAAAAGCATGGTAATCATCACGACGCTTATCATCCTGTTCGCGCTGTTCGCCTTTAACCCGTTGCTCGGTTCTGGCAACCCGATTCTGGTTTTTGCCTTCCTGCTGCTGGGGTTAAGTCTGATGGGGCTGACTTTCGGGCCGATGGGCGCGCTGTTGCCAGAACTGTTCCCGACGGAAGTGCGTTACACCGGAGCATCGTTCTCTTACAACGTATCGTCGATTCTTGGGGCTTCCGTTGCGCCGTATATCGCAGCCTGGTTGCAGACTAACTACGGGTTAGGTGCAGTGGGGTTATATCTGGCGGCGATGGCTGGCTTGACGTTAATTGCCTTGCTGCTGACGCATGAGACGCGGCATCAGTCGCTGTAAGTATCGTGCGGGCTGCCACCCTCACCCCAGCCCTCTCCCTGAAAGGGAGAGGGAGAAAAGCGGAGCGAGATGTTACATCGCGAACATAACAGACCTCCCCCCCAGAAAGTGAACGGAAAAGCGGTACTCGTTATTTCAACACGCACAAAACAGTCCCCTCGCCCCTTTGGGGAGAGGGTTAGGGTGAGGGGAACACGCTGCTCCCGAATTCACCAGCAAATCTAATCCAACCCCATCACTTCTTCATCTGCGACAAAATCGTCCGACACTGATTAGCCTCCCCTTCGGAAGGTGAGATCAGCGCCAGTAACGCCGCCGCAGGCGTCACCAACGTTGCCAGTGCCGCCGCAACAGCGCCACGGGCAATCAACGGCCCGGCCTTCACACCAGCCTGCGGACTCTTAAACGTCCCACGCACATACAGCGGCGAACGCAGCGTGATAATACGAATCCCTTTGCTCTCCGGATCAATAGTCAAATCCAGTTGCTCCGAAGCAAAACTTGCCGTGCCGGTAACATTGATCAACGCATTCTCAGTATCGAAAGCAAAAATCTGCGGGCGTGCCACACCGTTAGCAATATCCAGATTCGCCGCCGCGCAGTTCACCCGCACCTCATCATCACCGAAAATCGCACCGACAATGTAGTTTCCGACGTTCAGCCCAACAATCTCCATCAGGTTACGGCTCACCAGCCCGTCATTCATCAACAATTTCAGATTGCCGTTACTGTTCCCCAGCAGCGCCGCCACCGAGTTACCGCTACCACGCAGTTCAGCATCGCCATTCATTTCTCCCAGCGTTTTCTGCATCAGTTCTACATCCGGCATCAGCTCCTTCAGTTTCAGTCGACGAGCCTGTATATCCGCCCGCCCCTGCATCGGTTTTTTATCCCCTTCCAGATGAATATTCGCCGCAATGCTGCCGCCCGCCATGCCAAATTTCAGCGGTTGCAGACGCAGGTCAGCGTTTTTGAGGATGATATGGGTAGAAAGAGAGCTAATCGGCAAACTGCTGCCATGTTCTATGCGCCGCCCTTTGAAACGAACATCAGCATCCATCGCATCCCATTTATCGGTTTCGAAGCGGTCATAAGGCAGCACTTTGCCCACAGGCTGAACGTTTTTCTCGCCCTTCTTCTGTTCAGAGCGTTTCGACTTTTCTACCCCTTCCCCGGAATCAACGCCAATCAATGGCCCCAAATCAGCCAGCCGCAACTGCCGTGACTCAACGTCACCTTCCAGTTTTGGTCGCGGCTTACCGGTGGTGTAGACCAGAGAACCGTGGATATCGCTATCGCCAATGCGCCCGTTAAAGCCGCGATAATCAAAGACCGACGATTTTTCAGTGTCGATTTTCGCTACCAGCCGACCATCCGTTTCAAACGGCGGGGTATCGGGCAGCAGAACGCCCGTCAGTTCATAGAGATCACCCAGCGAATCGCCGGAAAATTTAAGCCGTAAATCGACGCCGCCCATTTTCATTGGGTCATTCACGACGCCATCAAAAGCAACACGGGTATTACCGGAGCGAAAATCAGCCTGCACCGGAAAAGGTGTTCCTTCGCCACGCAGCGCCAGCATACCGCCTATTTTTCCTGTACCCGTGAGCGGTTCGCCGTTATAGCGCCCCTGCGCTTTCAGGCCAAAAACGTAATCGCCTACCTTCTCTTTATCTGATTTACCTTTCGATCCAGTAACTTCGCTGAACGGCAACGGCTTACCTAACGGATCGACAAAAATTTCCAGATCTGCTTTGCTTACTTTGTCATCAATAGCGATCCGCCCTTGATCGAACAGAATATTATCCAGACGGAACGACCACGCCGACGGCTTTGCATTCGCGTCTTTGTTGTCATCGTTGGCGAGATTAAACGTCCAGTTATTGTTCTTTTCCGAGAGGCGAATCAGGCGCGCGTCGGGCTTTTCCAGCTTGATCCAGGGCAGCCAGACCGTTTTAGTCAGCAGCGCCAGCGGAGCCAGCGTCGCTTCTACGCGCGGTAAATGTACCATCGTCACTTCGGGAATATCCGGCGGGTTGCCGAGAATGATGTCTTGTGCGTGTACATGAGGCCACGGCACCCAGCTACGCCAGCCGGTTTCCTGCTTTTGCCGTTCCCACACCACGCCCAGATCGCCACGGATGGCGAAGGGGCGATTCAGTTCCGCAGAGACTTTCTGGTTGATGGTCGGTTTGAGACGGTTCCAGTCAAACGTTGCAATCAAAATGATCGCCACGACGATCAACAACAAGAAAGCCCCTGAAATCGCAGCGGTTATTTTGCCTGCTTTGCTCATAGTTCGCTTCCTCACATTCTTCCTGTGCCAGTCCTAAAGATAGTCCAGCCAGGCAGAAAATGAGGCGGCTTACAGAGCCAACGCCACCGAGTCCAGCGTTTCGATTGGTGCCGGACGTGAAAGAAACCAGCCTTGTGCGGCGAATGCGGGAGAATTTTGCACATCGCCCCACTCTTCCTCAGTCTCGATACCTTCGACGATCACCCCACGGCAGTAGCGGTTCATCAAATGCAAAAGCTGGGAAAAGAGCGTGCGACCTTCGGGCGACTGGCGCAACATCACAAACAGTTCGCGAGCGATTTTGATGTAGTCGTAACGCACTTCACTTAGCGCAGAGAAATTTGCCATCCCAGTGCCAAAATCATCCAGCCACAGTGGGCCAAATTCGCACATCGAGGCAAACGTTGAATCTTTCGGTAGACGGATGTGTTCCACCAGTTCGAAACGCAGCCAGGGAAGACGGTCAATCTGACGCAAAATTTCCGGCTGCTGACGTAGGGCAAGAAGCGTAGGTCCATCAATATTAACCGATGCCAGCAGGCCGTGCTCAACGAAGAACGCAGCTTTTTTCGCCAGTAAATCAATCTGTTCTTTCACCACATCCATACGATGCCTGACGGTGATTTCGGCAAAATAACGATCTGGCGGCAGCCGTTGCGAGGGATTATCAGGATGCGTGACAATGGTTAAAAGCTCCACGGCCATCAATCGTCCGGAAGTCTGGTAAATCGGCTGCCAGGTATAAACGCGCTCACACTGCAACCAAAAACGCCGTTCCTGCAAGCTCTCGATGCTTGTTTCAGGGTTGCTTATTCGCTGGATAACCTGCCTTATCATCGAAGATGTCCTGTGTTTAAAAGTGATGCTGCCCGGACTCGACAAATATTATCGGCGCGCCACGGCAGAACTTTACCGCCAGAGAGAAGTTAATTTGCCCACACAACGACGGAATCTTCCAGGAATACGTTCTGGCTCAAAAAAATAATGGAACAGCGTTTTAATATAGTTGACCAGCAAACCACCACAGCGCAAACTAACGCTAATTTTTTACAGATCAGGTTCACGACTATGTCCAAAAAGATTGCCGTGATTGGCGAATGCATGATTGAGCTTTCCGAGAAAGGCGCAGACGTTAAGCGCGGTTTCGGCGGCGATACCCTGAATACTTCCGTCTACATCGCTCGTCAGGTCGATCCTGCGGCATTAACCGTTCACTACGTAACGGCGCTGGGGACAGACAGTTTTAGTCAGCAGATGCTGGACGCCTGGCACGGCGAGAACGTCGATACTTCCCTGACCCAACGGATGGAAAACCGCCTGCCGGGTCTTTACTACATTGAAACCGATAGCACTGGCGAACGCACTTTCTACTACTGGCGTAACGAAGCCGCAGCTAAATTCTGGCTGGAGAGCGAGCAGTCAGCAGCAATTTGTGAAGAGCTGGCGAATTTCGATTACCTTTACCTTAGCGGGATTAGCCTGGCGATCTTAAGCCCGACCAGCCGCGAGAAGCTGCTTTCTCTGCTGCGCGAATGCCGTGCCAACGGCGGGAAGGTCATTTTCGACAACAACTACCGTCCGCGCCTGTGGGCGAGCAAAGAAGAGACGCAGCAGGTGTACCAGCAAATGCTGGAATGCACAGATATCGCCTTCCTGACGCTGGACGATGAAGACGCGCTGTGGGGTCAACAGCCGGTGGAAGACGTCATTGCGCGTACCCATAACGCAGGCGTGAAAGAAGTGGTGGTAAAACGCGGGGCGGATTCTTGCCTGGTGTCCATTACTGGCGAAGGGTTAGTGGATGTTCCTGCGGTGAAACTGCCGAAAGAAAAAGTGATCGACACCACCGCTGCGGGTGACTCTTTCAGCGCCGGTTATCTGGCGGTACGCCTGACCGGGGGCAGTGCAGAAGAAGCAGCGAAACGTGGACATTTGACTGCAAGTACAGTTATCCAGTATCGCGGCGCGATTATCCCGCGTGAGGCGATGCCAGCGTAATGGTTTTTGGCGGAGAACGGGTAGATATTCGTTCTCCGTTGGTTACTTCCTTTTACATAAACCACAGCAGCCAGTAATTATCTGCACGCTACCGCCGTGCCTGGAAAAATATCTGCGGGTATATTCATTACCGTTAATCCCGGCAGCGCAGAAGAAACGCTGCCGGATTATTTATTACTGCGCGGGTGGAATATCCGTCACTTCAGGATGCACATCATCCGTGGCGACAGACGTCGCCGCAGCCGTAGTCGATGGCGCCATGATTTGATCCCAGGCAGCCTGCAACGATTTCATGTTAAATTCCGGCTCGCCTTTCGGCTGCAGCAGAATTAACGCCATGTCGTTCGACAACTGCTGACGCAGATCCTGATTTAACATCTCTACCGTCAGGCTGTTAAGGAAATCCTGACGCAGTTTCTGATATTGCTCCGGTGCGATATCGACAACCTGATTTTGCAGTGAACGCATCCGCTGCCCCATCAGAATATCGGTATCAGCTCGTGCATAGGCGGCAAACAGTTTCTGCAGCTCCAGTTTCTTTTGCGCCACTAACGCATTGAACTCTTCTTCCGGCAGACCTTTATCGCGAACCTTCGCCAGTTCACGCGCCACCAGATTAAGGTTGCTGTTCAGCTTGTCGTTTGGTGACTCGATGTTGATGGCACATTGCGCACGCAGATACAGCACTCGGCAATCAAATCCAAGGCCGATGTCTTTGCTGTTATTGGCGCTTAATGCTTGCTGAACATGCCAGAACAGCGCCTCACGAGCCAGGTCCGCGCGCCAGTAGCGCAGCAGTGCGGCTGACTCACGAATCGGCTGCCACGGCGTGTCCCACATGATAGATAACCGATCCTGGCGCACCGCGTCGGTCATAATGCTCACCGCTTCCGCACGCAGCGGAGAAAGCGTCGGCACCGGAGCCGGTGTTTCACGTTTGCCTTTCAGTTCGCCAAACGTTTTGTTGATTTGGTCGACAACCGAGCGCGCATCAACGTTCCCCACCACCAGCAGCGTCATTGCATCTGGGGTGTACCATTTCTGGTAGAAATCTTTAATCTTTTCCGCTTCAACGGGCTTTTTCAGCGGATCGGCAGGATCGTGACCTAACAAAGTTGATCCTTTCAGACGATAGCGCCACCAGCCTTCTTTAGTGTCGGCAGGCCAGGTTGCCACCATATCCTGGCTTTGCAGCGCATGGTTAACCGTTTCTGGTGTGATGGTCAGCTTGCCGGTCGCATTCGCCAGATAAGAGAGCGCCTCTTTCAGCAGATCGTTACGATTATTTGGCAAACTCAGATTAAACAGCGTGGTGTCGTAAGAGACGATCACCGGCGGCATCGGGCGCTTAGGGTCGATCCCCTGCTGCCACAATGAACGTGCCTGTGCCGCTTCCAGACCACCGCTTTGCGTCAGCGCAATACGAGGAATGGCATGACTGTAACCGCTCTGTTGTGTACTTTCGGCGAGCGAACCGGTATTAACCAGCAGGCGAATTTCAACACGATCGCTGGGACGCTGGGGCGTGGTCAGCACTTGCCACTGTAAACCGTTGGCGAGCGTCCCCTGTTGCCATGCTGGATCAGGCTGGAGCGCATCTGCCTGCACATAGCCAGCAGTGGCCATCACCAGCAAACCGCCCGCTAAAAGTCGAATTTTTGTGCCCTGCATGTGAACCCCTGATCAACTATCCTGGTAATAAAAGACTGCCCGCTATCGGTCAGCCTAAATGACGTTAAAAACACTTCGTGTTAGACCGCAAGAACATAAAAATGTCACGGAGGAAGTGAAATAAACCCGAACTCACCCAGGTGGTAAGTTCGGGCACAGGGGGCAATTATGCTCAAACACCCGCACTCGGGGAAGGGAGTGCGGGCATAAGTGGTGAGATTAAGAGGATAATTCGTGCGTTTTGCCATCCGGCGCACGATTATTCAGCACATCATCCAGTTTTTTGTGGTCCAGCTCTTTAACCCACTTAGCAACCACGATGGTCGCAACGCCGTTACCGACCAGGTTAGTCAGCGCACGGGCTTCTGACATGAAGCGGTCAATACCGAGGATCAGCGCCAGACCCGCCACCGGCAAATGGCCCACCGCAGAGAGTGTCGCCGCCAGCACGATAAAGCCGCTGCCCGTTACCCCAGCCGCCCCTTTGGAAGAGAGCAGCAACACAATCAACAGCGTGATTTGGTGGACGATATCCATCTGACTGTTAGTGGCCTGGGCAATAAATACCGCCGCCATCGTCAGGTATATCGATGTCCCATCAAGGTTAAACGAGTAGCCTGTCGGGATAACCAACCCCACCACCGATTTGCGGCAGCCGAGTTTCTCCATCTTGTCGAGCATACGCGGCAGCGCCGACTCGGAAGAGGATGTTCCCAGCACAATCAGCAGTTCTTCACGGATGTAGCGGATAAATTTGAAAATACTGAAACCGGTCGCTTTAGCGATTGAACCCAGTACCAACACCACAAACAGGATACAGGTGATGTAGAAGCAGATAATGAGCTGCCCAAGCTGTACCAGGGTGCCGACGCCGTATTTACCGATGGTAAACGCCATCGCCCCGAACGCACCGATGGGTGCCAGACGCATGATCATATTGATGATGCCGAAGATGACCTGCGAGAAACTTTCGATAACGTTAAAAATCAGTTGGCCTTTGCTGCCCAGACGGTGGAGCGCAAAACCAAACAGTACGGCAAACAGCAGCACCTGCAGGATGTTACCGCTGGCAAATGCGCCAATGACGCTCGCCGGGATGACATCCATAATAAAGGCGACAATGCCCTGGTCTTTTGCCTGATCGGCGTAAACCGCTACCGCTTTCGCATCAAGCGTTGCCGGATCGACGTTCATTCCGGCACCAGGCTGCACGACGTTAACGATGATAAGACCAATAATCAGCGCGATGGTACTGACAATTTCAAAGTAAAGCAGTGCGACTGCGCCGGTACGGCCGACCGCCTTCATGCTTTCCATGCCCGCAATGCCCGTTACGACGGTACAAAAGATGACAGGAGCGATGATCATCTTAATGAGCTTAACGAACCCGTCGCCAAGCGGTTTCATTTGCTCGCCTATCTCAGGGTAGAAATGGCCAAGGAGAATACCAATGGCTATCGCTGTCAGAACCTGAAAGTAAAGGCTTTTAAACAGAGAGGTTTTCATAGGGTGTCCTTTAGTAAAACCACAGGTCTTGTAAGGTTATGGAGTACCTGCGGCCTTAAAATAACACCCAGACAACATCACAGAAATGTACCTGGATCATAATTGAAACAAAAAGGTTAAAAAGTTTGAACTGGCTCGCACAAACCAGCACTTTTTAAAGTTTTGTAATCAGTTTGGGGTAGCTACTTTTCTTCCAGGTAACTCTCTTCGAAGATTTCAATAGGGAGTGGACGAGCAAAAAGGAAGCCCTGGGCAATACCAACACCTGCTTTTGCCAGCCAGTCGCGTTGCGCTTCCGTTTCTACGCCTTCAGCAATCATTTGCAGATTCAGGCTTTGTGCCAGCATGATAATTGCAGCAATCATGCTGCTATCTTCCGGTAAGCCCTCAACAAACATTTTGTCGATTTTCAGCACGTCTATTGGCAACGATTTCATATGCTGCAACTGACGCAGCCCTGCGTAACCCATGCCGAAATCATCCAGCGCCACCTGTACGCCGGCGTTGCGCAGCGGACGAAGGATCGCCACCGCCGCGTGAGGGTCATCAATGCGTCGGCTTTCCGTGACCTCCAGGATCAACGTTCCAGGCTGAATACGATAACGAGTTAATAACCCCAGCATATCCGGCACCATATTTGGGTGCATCAACTGTAGCGCCGAGAGATTCACCGATAATGGCAACATAATGCCGCGCTCTTGCCAGGCAGCAAGCAGTCGACAGGATTCCTCCAGCACCCAATGACCGACGGTAACCATCAGCCCACAGGACTCAATACGATCGATTAAGCCATCCGGCAGTTCCCAGGTGCCATCCGCTTGCTGGATGCGCAGCAACGCTTCCGCGCTGACGAGTTTGCCGCTGGTCATCTCCACCTGTGGCTGTAGCCAAATAGCAAACTTATGATTTTCCAGTGCATTAAGGATATCGCTCTCTTCCGTCAACCGTTGTTGAGCTTCTTCCATCTGCTGTGGATCATAGAACTGAATCTGATTCTTCCCTTTATGACGGGCGGTAAATGCCGCCGAAATAGCACGGCCATAAAGTTGTTCGGCAGTGAGATCGCCATAGAACATCGCCACACCGATGCTACAGTGCGGACGTAGCTGAATACGTTCAATCGGCAAGCGTTCACTCATGATAGTGAGCACTTGCTGACCTAATGTGATAGCGTGCCACGGTTCCTGTACACCATTAGCGATCACAGCGAAGTCATAGCCACTGACCTGTGCGAGGATCATGCGTGGCGACAGCACCGATTTGATTTTCTCCACCAGCGTCAGTAGCAGGATTTCCCGCTGCGCCTCTTTCAGCACGCCAGCAGTATCACGTAGCGTTTCACAAGTGATGATCATCAGTGCGGTGGTTTGTTTACGTGCGACCACCTGTTCCAGCATCTCCATCAGCAAGGCTTTGTTTGGCAAATCCGACACCGGGAAACGCATCGCGTTTTCGCACTGTTCTTCATAATGGCGCTGCAACAATTGCTGATTGAGGTTGTAACTACGCACCAGCATACCGATTTCGTCGTCCTGGTGCAGACGCGGCAAGGCCAGTTGATGACCGACAATCTCTTGCGGTGGAATGGCGTTTAGCTCGCGAGCGATATTGCGTAAAGGATGTAATATCAGTCGATTAATGCACCAGCTAATCGCCACCGTCAGGATCAGCGACAAAAGTAAGTAAATGGTCACTAACGTAGAGACAGTGCTCATCACGAACTTGTACATGCGGAAGGAATCCGCCTGTAACACCAGATAGGCAATCGGCTGCGGGGTAGCAGGACGTTCCAGCGAGTAGACGCCCAGCGAGATTTGTACCGGTAACTCAAACAGTCGGGTGAACGTCACCGGCACCGGGCGCTCTGGAATAAAACTTTTACGCAGTGCCTGGAACTGATTAGGCAGCACCACGTCGGCGCGACTGACCACGCCCGCTGGTTTTATGCTGGCAAGAATAGCTTCCGCCTGGGGAATATCACCTTTTAAAATGGCGGAAGATAAGGGTTCGCGGACAGAGCGAGCAATGCTTTCCAGTTGCGTAGCCGTGTTATAGCGATTCTGCTGTACCAGGTGGAACAGCAAAACAGTGCAAAAAATAAAAACGAACACCATGACAACGGCCGCCACCATTGCCATCTGCTTAATTGTTAACGAGCGACTAACGCGCAAATTGTCTCCCCCCGGAAATCCCAGATTGCCGCCCGAGTATACCCGATCGCAGCGGCATTAAGAGAGGCGCTATCTGAAAACTTACCAGTCGGCGTAAGGTATCAGCGGCTGCGGCGGTAAATCCATGTCGCCCTGCCATCCGGCGGCGGAATACCGCA
>NZ_PTRF01000034.1:0-18326 GCF_002965705.1 Escherichia sp. MOD1-EC6842
ACACTACACAATATTGAAGTTTGTTATTGATATATTGCCCCCCTAGTATCGACTAAAAGAAAATATTTGTTACAGAGAAATACAAAAATCCAAATCAAGTAAAAAAGCATTTATAACAACTATTAGAAATACACTTTCATTCGTCAAATGAATTTATTAGCACCATCTCAACAGTCGATATTCATCATTATTATATATTTGCGTTATATAAGGAGATATATCCATGTTTGATAAATATAGAAAAACTCTGGTAGCCGGAGCTGTGGCGATAACTCTGGGTTTGTCAGCATCAGGGGTGATGGCAGCAGGTTTTAAACCTGCACCACCTGCCGGGCAACTCGGCGCAGTCATCGTTGATCCCTACGGTAATGCTCCTCTGACTGCTGTGGTTGATTTAGATAGCCATGTCATTTCTGACGTCAAAGTTACCGTCCACGGGAAAGGCGAAAAAGGCGTTGAAATCAGCTATCACGTGGGTCAGGAGTCACTAAAAACTTACGATGGTGTACCGATTTTTGGTCTTTACCAGAAATTTGCTAACAAAGTAACCGTTGAGTGGAAAGAAAACGGTAAGGCCATGAAAGATGATTACGTGGTGCAGACTTCCGCCATCGTCAATAATTACATGGATAACCGCTCCATCTCCGACCTACAGCAAACCAAAGTTGTTAAAGTCGCGCCAGGTTTTGAAGACCGCCTCTATCTGGTTAATACCCATACCTTTACTGCGCAAGGTTCCGACCTCCACTGGCATGGTGAGAAAGATAAAAATGCCGGGATCCTCGATGCGGGTCCGGCAACCGGCGCACTGCCTTTTGATATCGCGCCATTCACCTTTATCGTCGATACCGAAGGTGAATACCGCTGGTGGCTGGATCAAGACACCTTCTACGATGGTCGTGACCGCGATATCAACAAGCGTGGTTATCTGATGGGCATCCGCGAAACGCCACGCGGCACCTTTACCGCAGTACAGGGTCAGCACTGGTACGAGTTCGACATGATGGGTCAGGTGCTGGAAGATCATAAACTGCCGCGCGGATTCGCTGACGCCACTCATGAATCCATTGAGACGCCAAATGGCACGGTACTGTTGCGCGTAGGTAAGAGTAACTATCGTCGCGATGACGGCGTACACGTCACCACCATTCGTGACCATATCCTCGAAGTCGATAAATCTGGTCGCGTTGTCGATGTATGGGATCTGACGAAGATCCTCGATCCGAAACGCGATGCACTGCTCGGCGCGCTGGATGCAGGTGCAGTTTGCGTTAACGTTGACCTTGCCCATGCAGGACAACAGGCAAAACTGGAACCAGATACACCGTTTGGCGACGCTCTGGGTGTAGGGCCAGGCCGTAACTGGGCGCACGTTAATTCCATCGCTTATGACGCAAAAGATGACTCAATTATTCTCTCCTCTCGTCATCAGGGCGTAGTGAAGATTGGTCGTGATAAGCAAGTGAAATGGATCCTTGCGCCATCGAAAGGCTGGGAAAAACCACTGGCTAGCAAGCTGCTGAAACCAGTTGATGCTAACGGTAAACCTATTACGTGTAACGAAAACGGTCTGTGTGAAAACTCGGACTTCGATTTTACCTACACCCAACATACCGCCTGGATTTCCAGTAAAGGTACGCTCACTATCTTTGATAATGGCGACGGTCGCCATCTGGAACAACCTGCCTTACCAACCATGAAATATTCCCGCTTTGTGGAATATAAGATTGATGAGAAGAAAGGCACCGTTCAGCAAGTTTGGGAATACGGTAAAGAACGTGGCTACGATTTCTATAGCCCAATCACCTCTATCATTGAATATCAAGCCGACCGCAACACCATGTTTGGCTTCGGTGGTTCTATTCATTTGTTCGATGTCGGGCAGCCAACCGTCGGTAAGTTGAACGAAATAGATTACAAAACCAAAGAAGTGAAAGTGGAAATCGACGTGCTGTCTGATAAACCCAACCAGACTCACTATCGTGCGCTGTTAGTCCGTCCACAGCAGATGTTTAAATAATTAAGAAGGGAATAAAAAATGTCGAAATTAGGGATCTCATCACTGTTTAAAAGTGTACTGCTGACCGCAGCTCTGGCGGTTTCATTTACCGCATCTGCATTCACCGAAGGCACGGATTATATGGTTCTGGAAAAACCGATTCCGAATGCTGATAAAACGCTGATTAAAGTGTTCAGCTATGCCTGCCCGTTCTGCTACAAGTATGACAAAGCAGTGACTGGCCCTGTCTCTGAAAAAGTGAAAGATGTCGTTGCTTTCACGCCTTTTCATCTGGAAACCAAAGGTGAATACGGCAAACAAGCAAGCGAAGTCTTTGCGGTCTTGATAAATAAAGATAAAGCCGCAGGCATTTCCTTATTTGATGCTAACTCTCAGTTTAAGAAGGCCAAGTTTGCCTACTACGCGGCATATCACGACAAAAAAGAACGCTGGTCTGACGGTAAAGATCCCGCTGCCTTTATCAAAACTGGTCTGGATGCCGCAGGTATGAGCCAGGCGGATTTTGAAGCAGCACTGAAAGAGCCAGCGGTACAAGAAACACTGGAAAAATGGAAAGCCTCTTATGAAGTTGCAAAAATCCAGGGCGTTCCGGCCTATGTCGTTAATGGTAAGTACTTGATCTACACCAAGAGTATTAAATCCATTGATGCGATGGCAGACCTTATCCGCGAGTTAGCAAGCAAATAACAGGGAAACAGGCTATGGGTATTAAGGGAATGTGGAAAGACCTTCGCACATCACCAGTCGACACACTGGTCAGATGGCAGGAGCAACGCTTTTTGTGGCTGTTAATGGCAGTTGCGATGGGGGCGTTAATTATCCTCGCGCACTCGTTCTTCCAAATCTATCTCTACATGGCACCATGCGAACAATGCGTTTACATTCGCTACGCCATGTTTGTAATGGTTATTGGAGGATTGGTTGCGGCGATCAACCCGAAGAATATCGTCCTTAAGTTGATTGGCTGCGTGATGGCATTTTACGGCAGCATTATGGGACTGAAGTTTTCACTCAAACTGAACGATATCCACCATGCGGTGCATAACCCGGATCCCGATTCACTGTTTGGCGTACAGGGTTGCTCTACCGATCCCACTTTCCCCTTTAACCTGCCGCTTGCACAGTGGGCACCAAACTGGTTCAAACCGACCGGAGATTGTGGCTATGACGCGCCAATCGTTCCCGATGGCGTCACACTGAGTAGTATGCAGCAGTGGTTTGTAGAGATGTATCAGCAATCTGAAGGCTGGTATCTGCTACCGCCGTGGCACTTTATGAACATGGCACAGGCATGTATGTTGGCTTTTGGTCTCTGTTTATTACTGCTGCTAGTGATGAGCGGCGCATGGGGACTCAAGCTGCTGCAAAAGTAAGGTAACGAGAACCGAAGCCAGCAATGTGGCTTCGGTTCTTCTCATCTTTTAGCCTACCTGCACCGACAACATGCTTAAACTGCCCATCTCTATACCATCAACCGGAACAGTCACCGGCTCCTGACCATCCCACGCACCTAACACATACAACAGTGGCAGAAAGTGTTCCGGTGTTGGATTCGATAACGCCCCACCTTCATGGTCGAGGTAGTTCACTAGTGGATGCTCTTCAACCGCCCCTTGCCACGTCAGATTCGCTTTCACATACTCATTGAACGACATCGCCCACGGGTACGGTGAACTATCGCCATGCCACTTCACCGTGCGCAGGTTATGCACCACGTTGCCACTGGCAACTAACATTATCCCTTCATCGCGCAGCGCCGCCAGCTTACGTCCCATTTCGAAATGCCAGGCGGCGGGTTTAGTACTATCGATACTCAACTGCACCAGCGGGATGTCAGCGTCAGGATACATCTTAATCAGCACGCCCCAGGAACCGTGGTCAAAACCCCAGGCTTCTTTATCCAGGGTAACAGGTACTGGCGCCAGTAATTCGACCAGTCGCTGTGCCAAAGCAGGTGAACCCGGAGCCGGATAATGCGTTTCGTATAACGCCTGAGGAAAGCCGCCAAAGTCATGAATTGTCGGTGGCGTTTCCATTGCTGTTACTCCCGTGCCACGGGTAAACCAGTGCGCAGAAATAGCGACAATCGCTTTCGGGCGCGGCAATGTCTCGCCTAGCCGCTGCCAGGCCTGGGTATATAAATTATCTTCCAGCACGTTCATCGGGCTACCGTGACCTAAAAACAATGCTGGCATACGCGTTGAAGACATGATGATATCCTTAATTGAAGGTGTCATTTTGATATCCTCACAATACGCTTGTTCGGTGGGCGAAGAACCCAGATAACCATGATGATCATCATCAGTTATTTTGAAGCTCCACCTGAAGTTGAAGAATTATAAGGAGTTGTCGATGTCAGTACCTCTCATTCTGACCATACTGGCGGGGGCAGCCACGTTTATTGGCGCGTTTCTCGGCGTTCTTGGACAAAAACCCTCAAACCGACTGCTGGCGTTTTCGCTGGGATTTGCGGCGGGGATTATGTTGCTCATCTCATTAATGGAGATGCTTCCTGCCGCATTAGCCGCCGAAGGGATGTCGCCTGTGCTGGGCTACGGTATGTTTATCGTTGGTTTGCTGGGCTATTTTGGCCTGGACCGCATGTTGCCACATGCCCACCCGCAGGATTTAATGCAAAAATCAGTGCAGCCGCTACCAAAATCAATCAAGCGCACTGCTATTCTGCTCACTCTGGGTATCAGCCTGCATAACTTCCCGGAAGGGATTGCCACCTTTGTCACAGCAAGCAGTAACCTGGAGCTGGGCTTTGGTATCGCTCTGGCAGTGGCGTTGCATAATATTCCTGAAGGTCTGGCGGTTGCAGGCCCGGTTTACGCGGCAACGGGGTCTAAACGCACCGCAATTCTGTGGGCAGGGATTTCTGGACTGGCAGAGATTCTCGGTGGTGTTCTGGCGTGGTTAATCCTCGGTAGCATGATTTCTCCAGTGGTAATGGCAGCAATCATGGCGGCGGTTGCAGGTATTATGGTCGCACTTTCCGTTGATGAATTAATGCCATTGGCTAAAGAAATTGATCCCAATAATAACCCCAGCTATGGCGTTCTATGTGGAATGTCAGTGATGGGGTTCAGTTTAGTACTGCTACAAACGGCAGGAATTGGTTAAAAACGGCTTCAGATGTTGTCCGGCGCATGGACAACATCTGCAAACATCACAAAAGCCCTATTCCAGCTTTTCTGCTGCCTCTTCTCTCGCACTGTTTAAGTATTTGTTCCGCGCTTCCAGCAGTGCGTCTCTGTCCTGGCGGAACGCCCGACAATAACGTTTCAGATGCAGGAAATAACCCACCACAGCCAGCGCAATCAATACAATCCAGTACCAGGCGATAAACATCCTTTTTACCCTTAACATTTAACATTACTAAACATTTGGCGCATAAATTTCACATATCCTTTTTCGGATATATTCATATGGTCGCATAATAACGAAACAATTATATGATTTTGATCATAATGAAAAAGGTTGCCTGATATTAATGAAATTTTCTCATAGAAAGAGAAGCGGAATTAACATCTTGCATAATGAAGGCAAAATAAAAACCGAAGCCAGCAACAACTTCGGTTTCTTGATTAACGCGGTAAATTAAGCAGCGATTTTCAGCTGGCTTTACGCTCATGTGCCTGACGGTATGTCACCAGATCTTCGATGGTAACCAGTGCCATATTGTGTTTATTCGCAAACTCGATGCACTCTGGCGCACGCGCCATGGTGCCATCATCATTCGTCAACTCACACAGTACACCTGCCGGTTTAAAGCCTGCCAGCGTCATCAGATCAATAGTCGCTTCAGTATGACCACCGCGAGTCAGTACACCACCTGCCTGCGCGCGAAGTGGGAAAACGTGGCCCGGACGATTCAGATCTGACGGTTTCGCGCCATCGGCAATAGCAGCACGAACGGTTGTAATACGATCAGCGGCAGAAACACCGGTAGTCACACCTTCAGCAGCTTCAATGGTCACGGTAAAACCGGTGCCATAGGCACTGGTGTTATTTTCCACCATCATCGGCAGATCAAGCTGTTTACGACGATCTTCGGTGATACACAGGCAAACAATACCGCTACCGTGGCGAATGGTCAGCGCCATCTGCTCAACGGTCATCGTTTCTGCCGGGAAGATCATATCGCCTTCGTTTTCACGGTCTTCATCATCAAGCACCATTACACCGCGTCCTTCACGCAGCGCAGCCAGTGCATTTTCAACACGTTCGAAAGGCGTACCAAAAGAGGAAAGTAGCGTCTGATTCATGGTAAAAAAACCTCACTAAAATTATGGTTACCAGAATCAGGGCAGTCTTAGGAGTGGCGGCTTATAGCCAAAATAACGTGAGCGGGTCCATGCCCGACAGAATCGTTACTCTCTCCCATCCGGACTTTAACCGTCGGCCCCGGAATTACACCGGATCTGCTGTCCTTTGAGTTTGCACCCAAAGCGCTCGCGGGCTTTCAACTATGTTCATAAGCAATGTTCATACGTTGATTTACCGCCGGTGGGGAATTTCGCCCCGCCCTGAGAATAAGCGGATTCACTATAACGCTAATGATTAGCGGCGGCAACGCATAGGTTCACATAATTCTGGTTTATGCCTTACCCTTATCGCACTACAATGGCACTTAACACCTATCAGTACAGGGAAACTACAATGATTGACCCGAAAAAAATTGAGCAAATCGCTCGCCAGGTTCACGAATCAATGCCTAAAGGAATCAGGGAGTTCGGGGAAGATGTGGAGAAAAAAATCCGCCAAACCCTCCAGGCGCAGCTGACGCGTCTCGATCTTGTGAGCCGTGAAGAATTCGACGTTCAGACGCAGGTTCTGTTACGGACCCGTGAGAAATTGGCGTTACTGGAACAGCGCATCAGTGAATTGGAAGCGCGCAATAACCCGGTAGCAGAAGTTCAGTCTCCTCCAGCTATCCCACCCGTTGATAAAGCAGAATAAAGCAACACAAAAACGGGCCAAATGGCCCGTAATATCAATGTTCTAATTCCAGTTCTTTTGACTGTATCATCCGCTGGCAATACCAGGCATAGCGGGCGCAAAACCAGGTCCGATGTTCTTCATCCATATTACCGGTGACGGCCAGAATATCGACCGGGCGGCCTTCAGAATGCATTCTGGCAAAACTACGCGCCAGGAAATCGAAATTATTTAAAGAATTAAGACTATGATCCATAAGCACATCCTCCGGTTATCGCATACCTTTTAAGGCTATATGCTTTTTCTGATTTCAGTATTCCCTAATCAGGGTAGTGCCTTTAAACATAACGTGCGTAAATATATTGTTTAGGATCACACTTTTTCTAAAAATAAAAAATAACATTAAAGGACTTCTCCTTTTAAGAACTCACTAACATATGTTATTATTAGCCAGAGCAAATGTAAGCAAGGAAACCATACCATAATAAACAATGCGTCACTGAATGGACGATGGAGTGACTGATGATTTTATTTGCCGACTATAACGCACCTTATCTTTTCGCTATTTCCTTTGTACTATTAATCGGTCTGTTGGAAATTATTGCCATTATCTGTGGCCATATGCTCTCTGGCGCTCTTGATGCACATCTTGATCATTACGATTCCATAACCACAGGTAATATTAGTCAAGCGTTTCATTATCTCAATATCGGAAGGCTGCCAGCCCTCGTCGTCCTCTGCCTGTTAGCCGGTTTCTTTGGACTGCTTGGCGTTTTGCTACAGCACACCTGCATCTTGCTCTGGCAAGCCCCACTCTCGAATCTGTTCGTTGTTCCAGTCAGTTTACTGCTCACCATTATCATGGTGCATTATACCGGCAAGATAATTGCCCCCTGGGTTCCACGTGACCATAGCTCTGCTATTACCGAAGAAGAATATATTGGCTGCATGGCATTAATTACCGGTCATCAGGCAACTTCAGGTCATCCCTGTGAAGGAAAACTCACCGATCAATTCGGTCAAACACACTATTTATTACTGGAACCTGAAGAAGGTAATTTTTTTAATAAAGGTGACAAGGTGTTAATTATTTGCCGGCTTTCTTCAACGCGGTATTTAGCTGAAAAAAACCCCTGGCCAAATATATTATAAATATTTAATTAAAAGGAAATTTAGTAATGGATGATATTGTTAATTTAGTGCCTTCCTGGATGTTTATGGCGATTGTTGCCGTATGCGTTCTATTTATTATTGGTATTATTTTCGCGCGACTTTATCGTCGGGCATCTGCCGAGCAGGCATTTGTCCGTACCGGATTAGGCGGACAAAAAGTGGTTATGAGTGGCGGCGCAATTGTTATGCCGATCTTCCATGAAATAATCCCTATCAATATGAATACATTGAAACTGGAAGTCAGTCGCTCGACGATTGATAGTTTAATTACGAAAGATCGTATGCGTGTCGATGTCGTGGTCGCTTTCTTCGTGCGGGTAAAACCGTCGGTAGAAGGCATCGCCACCGCCGCTCAGACGTTAGGGCAACGAACCTTATCGCCGGAAGATTTACGGATGCTGGTCGAAGATAAATTCGTCGATGCTCTGCGTGCCACCGCAGCACAAATGACCATGCATGAGTTACAGGATACACGCGAAAACTTCGTTCAGGGGGTGCAAAATACCGTTGCAGAAGACTTGTCGAAAAACGGTCTGGAACTGGAAAGCGTGTCACTTACCAACTTTAACCAGACCTCTAAAGAACATTTTAATCCGAACAACGCCTTTGACGCCGAAGGTTTAACCAAGCTGACGCAGGAAACAGAACGCCGTCGCCGCGAGCGTAACGAAGTTGAACAAGATGTGGAAGTCGCAGTACGTGAGAAAAACCGTGATGCGCTGTCGCGGAAGCTGGAAATTGAACAGCAAGAAGCGTTTATGACACTTGAGCAGGAGCAGCAGGTTAAAACCCGCACCGCAGAGCAGAATGCGAAAATTGCGGCTTTTGAAGCTGAACGTCGTCGTGAAGCAGAGCAGACGCGTATTCTGGCTGAACGGCAAATTCAGGAAACAGAAATCGACCGCGAACAGGCCGTGCGCTCAAGAAAAGTTGAGGCCGAACGCGAAGTTCGCATTAAAGAAATCGAACAGCAGCAGGTCACCGAAATCGCCAACCAGACGAAATCGATCGCTATTGCGGCCAAATCGGAACAGCAGTCACAAGCGGAAGCGCGTGCTAACCTCGCACTTGCAGAAGCGGTAAGCGCCCAGCAAAACGTGGAAACAACTCGTCAGACCGCCGAAGCCGATCGTGCCAAGCAGGTTGCTCTGATTGCCGCAGCACAAGACGCGGAAACCAAAGCGGTCGAACTGACCGTCCGAGCGAAAGCTGAAAAAGAAGCCGCAGAGATGCAGGCGGCAGCAATCGTAGAGTTAGCTGAGGCAACACGTAAAAAAGGCCTGGCGGAAGCGGAAGCACAACGTGCATTGAACGACGCTATCAACGTACTTTCTGACGAACAAACCAGTCTTAAGTTCAAGCTGGCGCTGTTGCAGTCTCTTCCTGCAGTAATCGAGAAATCCGTAGAACCGATGAAGTCTATCGACGGTATTAAAATAATTCAGGTGGATGGACTGAATCGTGGAGGCGCTACGGGTGATGCGACATCAGGCTGCGTTGGTGGGGGTAATCTGGCAGAACAGGCGTTATCAGCCGCCCTTTCTTACCGCACACAGGCACCGCTTATTGACTCTCTCCTCAATGAAATCGGCGTTTCAGGCGGTTCGCTGGCGGCATTGACTTCACCATTGACACCATCGATACCCATCGCAGATAACGTAGAGTAAATCTTCTTATATCCACATCCCTGGCTCAAAAAGCCGGGGATTTTTTATATCTGCGTTCCACTAAAAAGGTAAGCTGCTCGCTAGAACCGTATTGATATTTACTGAGAGGTCAGTTCAACTATCCTGGGCAACAGATCGCGTACCCGGTTTGCCGGCCAGTCCTGGATATGTTCAATGACATAACGCAGCCATTTTTCCGGCTCCACATTGTTCAGACGGTATGTGCCGATCAGCGAGTACAGCACCGCTGCATGTTCGCCGCCGCTGTCGGAGCCCGCGAACAGCCAGTTCTTCCGGCCTACAGCCCACCCCGTAAGGCGTTCTCGTTCTATGTTGTTGTCGATTTCCACCCAGCCATTGCTGCAGTACACGCTTAGCGCGTCCCTCTGTTTCAGCAGGTATGCGAACGCTTTTGCCGTATCCGAGTGACGCGACAGTATTTTCATCTGTTGCTGTATCCAGTCATACAGTGACTGCATCAGTGGCGCAGCTCTGCCTTTCTTGCCGCCAGACGCTGTTCTGCTGAACATCCCCGGACCTCGGCCTCGATGGCATACAATTCACCGATACGCTGCAGGGCTTCCGTGGTGATGTCGGTCGGCGCTCTTGCATGCACATCGTGGATTTTTCTCCGGCATGGGCCATACACGTGGCTTCCGTTATTCTGCCGGATTCGTACAACGCCCGGTAACCACCGTAAGCATCGGCCTGAATCACTCCGCTGTAACCGGCCAGGTGATTCTGTGGATGGATACCTTTCCAGTCCGGGTTGTATGTGAACCAGACTGCCGGGGGCATCACCGAGCCGGTGTTACGGTCATCACGGACGTAGCCCCACAGCCGGGCTGTCTGGGTTTTAGCACTGCCCGGCTCCTGGACCGGGACGGGGATATCATCAGCATGAACTTTACCGGACATCAGCACATACTGGCGCAGTTCGTCATACACCGGCTCCAACAGTCCGGCGACGGCATCTGTCCAGCGCCCCCGCGTGACACGGCTCAGCTCCACGCCCTGACGACGGTATATCTCTGACTGGCGATATAACGGCAGATGGTCTGCATATTTCCCGGTGACGATATGGGCCAGAAGCCCCGGTTCGGCATAACTGCGTATAATGGGTTTTGAAGGAACCGGCGCCTGCACGATAAAGTCGCACCGGCAGCAGGCCAGTTTCGGACGTTGTGTTTCGATAACCTTAAAGGCGCTGCTGATAAGCTCCAGCAGCTCTGACACATCACATCCCTGAGGACTGAGTTCGCCACCACAGGCCGGACAGCATTCCTCTTCCGGCCGGATGCCCCGGGTTTCACGGGGAAGTGAGGCCGGTAACGGTTTACGGGCAGAAGACTGGCGCAGGGCGGATGGTGTCCAGTTGCGTCTGCAACAGTGCCCGCAGGCGGGCGTTCTCATGAGCAAGTGAGGTGTCCATGTCCCCACTTTACAACGGGTTATATGCGGATTCCAGCGTGTTCCGTTCGTTTTGGGTGCTTCCAGTTGATGCCTTCGGGAAGCATGGACAACTGAGCAGGAGTAAGGTGCACCTTTCCGTCACGGGTGACTGACCAGACGAAGCGCCCCCGCTCCAGGCGTTTGGTGAAGAGGCACAACCCGTCACTGGCAGCCCGAGTTCCCAGATAAAACACTCTCCAGGAAAACAGGGGTGTTCAATCTAAGCGGACAACAAATATCAATACGGCAATGGTGAGCTGCTTACCTTTAGAATATCTTTTTGAAATCTGAAGCAGCATATCTTAAGAACTCGTCTAATCCCAGCCTTGACTTAATCATATAACAATATGACTTATCAGGGTTTATCCCTTTTTTTTTCTCTTTATAAAAACCACTTGTTTCCTTATTTTCAAGACGCCAATCTCTTAATGTTATTACCCCCCCTAAGTAACCAGTTACTTGCAGATTATTATAGCCAAAAGACACCATGGCCTCTTTAAATCTCTGAGCAAATGAAGAGGTGTATTTAGAGGCATTGATGCCAGACTGACAACATAGTAGTCTAATATCAACAAAATTCTTGGTGAGATGTTTGCTTACCATAAGCTTAGCAAGCCCTACAGTACTTAATGTTTGCTCTGAAGTTTGACTCTGACCAATACACCATGGATTACCATGAGCAACAATATATAATCTGTCCGTAGGGCTAAGAAAATCCAGGCGCGTTTTAGGGCTATCAAGAATACTTATGAATTCAATACCTTTACGATGATAGTGTTTCCGTTCCTGTTCATACAACGCCTCTGCGTCCCGATCGTCAAAAGGAAAAAAGTAAACGACTCTCATGATAAATTTACTCCTATTTGGAAAAACTGACAGCTAAATAGCTTCGCCTAATCCTGCCTCACTTTCACCAGACCAGGATTTCCTCCCGGGAATGGGGTGATCGTTTTCATAAAATGGTGAACCGTTCTCAACAGCAGCCACAAGTTGACATGAGATTTGTTACACAATGAAGTTCTAATTTATTCTGCGCCAGAATTTTATTGTTTCTCGAAAAAAATCCGTGATATTGTTATCATTTTATTATTTCCCAGTGTATTAACTAATAAAAATAGTCTGATGCTACAAACAGGCCTGCCGCTGATGAATATCATGAATAAATAGATAATATCAGTCCAGAGAGGAGCTTTGAAATTATCATAGTTAGCTATTTATTTTAAACATGCTTACCTATATCAATAGGGTGTTTGGTACGTTTTTTGATAGAATACACCATCCGACAGTCTGTGCTGCGAGCTGGTTCAGCCAGCCGGAACCCTCAGGCTGAAAGGCGAACTGACGCCAGCGTTATTACAGACAATTATCCGCGAAATGAAAGAGAGCAGCCACTGATGATATCTCTCCCTGCCGGTTCGCGTATCTGGCTGGTTGCAGGTATTACCGATATGCGAAATGGCTTTAACGGCCTGGCCTCAAAAGTTCAGAACGTCCTGAAGGATGACCTGTTCTCCGGGCATCTGTTCATCTTCTGCGGACGCAGCAGTGACCAGATAAAAGTGTTGTGGGCTGACAGCGACGGGTTGTGCCTCTTCACCAAACGCCTGGAGCGGGGCCGCTTCGTCTGGTCAGTCACCCGTGACGGAAAGGTGCACCTTACTCCTGCTCAGTTGTCCATGCTTCCCGAAGGCATCAACTGGAAGCACCCAAAACGAACGGAACGCTCTGGAATCCGCATATAACTCGTTGTTGTTAGCGCCAGTAATATAAGACGGTAATTCACCATTTGGATTGTCCGCTCCCCCCAATATATTGTTTCCTTAAGGTTCTCACACCAGAAAGGACATCAACATGCTAAGCAGAGAGGACTTTTACATGATAAAGCAAATGCGCCAGCAGGGCGCGTACATTGTCGATATTGCAACTCAGGTTGGTTGCTCTGGACGAACTGTCAAACGCTACCTCAAATACTCTGAACCGCCAGCCAGAAAGACCCGCCACAAAATGGTTAAGCTGAAACCGTTTATGGATTACATCGACATGCGCCTGGCAGAGAATGTCTGGAATAGCGAGGTTATCTTCGCGGAGATTAAGGTAATGGGCTATACGGACGTTCCATTCTGCGTTACTACATCCAGCCCAAACGTAAAATGCGTCCGTCAAAAAGAACGGTTTGCTTCGAAACTCAGCCAGGATACCAGCTCCAGCACGACTGGGGCGAAGTTGAGGTGGAGGTTGCCGGGCAACGGTGCAAAGTTAACTTTGCGGTTAATACGCAGGGGTTCTCCCGCCGCTTCCATGTCTTCGCCGCACCAAAACAGGATGCTGAGCACACCTACGAATCACTGGTTCGCGTCTTCCGCTACTTCGGTGGCAGTGTGAAAACGGTGCTGGTTGACCGATACGCTGCAGTGCTTCCGTGGTGATGTCGGTCGGTGCTCTTGCATGCACATCGTGGATTTTTCTCCGGGCATGGGCCATACACTCGACTTCTGTTATTCTGCCGGATTCGTATAAAGCCCGGAATCACCGACCTGAAGCACATCGCTGTTACCGGCCAGGTGATTCTGTGGATGGATGCCTTTCCGGTCCGGGCTGTACGCGAAGTAGCATACCAGGGCTATAACTTCCAGTCCTCCCTGACCACTTTTATACGGTCTGCCATAAACATCAATAATTAACCCTACTATCCTTTATGAATCTGTTTGTATATTGCCAAAGGTGAAAGAGAGTGAAATATGAGCTTTATATAAGTCATTTTTTCATGACATTACAGTCTCTTTATGCCCCAAAATGCCTTATTAATATTTATTTCACATATAACGTTTCTCATTTAGTAAACATACTTCCAAACACCAGAAGAAACTTTATCATAGAGTTCATCCATGACCTGTTCTGCTCAATGATGATCTGCCGCAGAAAAAAACGCCACTGCTTTAGATAAACTGTTAATCCCAATAACTTTTTCAAGAGTATCTCTTGGGGTCGACATCCTTAATTGATAAAGCCATTCCTTCCGTGTTTTCATATTATTTCTCTGTATTGGCATTCATCGCATGATAAAATTTGTTATTGCTTTTTATTATATTATTCTGAAAGGTATAGATGCGCCTGCAGGAAGCCCCAAAATCAAAACATTTTCGAGAGACGATGATGCATCCCTGTATATTTTACCCCCAGCAGACAGAATATCTTTCATCTGGAAACAAATTACAATATCGCGATGACTTTTTCTATATCCCAGCACACTCATTTTCGCCCGATGCAGGGATATACGACTGTTCGTATACATGACATTAAGACATTCAAGTCCTAAATCTTGGGAGGGTTTTGTTCTGGGAAGCTTTAACCCGGATACCAAAGGATGGGGTTTCAGATCATAAGGGTCCTCAATTTTTGCCACTGTATGAGAATGCCCTGAGATCCGCATATTTTCAAGGTCCACATAATCGGGTAAAGTGATACGCACAAGCCATGTGTCTGGGTGAATGCCGAGAAGTGCCATCATATGTGCTGTTTCTGGCCAGTTATCGAGACTACCATATATCGAGTTCCATAATACCGGAGAATGGTTATCACCAAACGGTTTATATGAAAGTGTTTGATCAATAGCTCTTTCAGAAAACCTTGAGTTTCTGGCATTGAACGGCTGACGATGAGGGTGATTTCTTGAAAACATTAGCATTACCTCATTTATAAAATGTTATCATCATATATGTTATATCCTTGACCCACTATATCCAGGCAACCGTTGTATCTTAAGTTAACGTTACTCGCTAACGCCGATATTTCCTCGGAGAGAGATAACCCAGCACACTATGCGGATGGTGCTCGATCGCCACTGCAAGGTTATACAATGCCGTTCTTACATTCGTTTTAGGCATGACGCGATGTAATCTTCCTTCATCGTTTTCACGAACCTTTATGCCATACCGTTACTTTGGAGCTACTGACTGCTATTGTGCAGGGTTCCAGATTCAACTCTCTGGCGAACTGCCGTGTTTCATGAGCCGTAAGAACAGACCGTTATCGGTCAGCCACTGGATGGCTCTTTACGGCTCTTTATAGCCAAAGCGTTTTTCTATAGCTCCTAACATGACATCCTGCACTGTAGCCTTATCATAACCTCGCGTGCCCGCTGCCCAGTCTATGGCTTCACGATCGCAACAGTCCAAGGCGAACGTGACCCGTAGTTTTTCTCCATCATAACAACCGAACTCGAAGCCATCGGAACACCATCTATGGTCGCTTTCGCTCACCGATATTCAACCTTTATGTTCCCGCTGCAGCAGTGAAGGTTTGTCATGTAATAACAACAGGTTATTTTCGTTCATTATCCGATAAACGCGCTTTGCATTCACGAACAGCAGTCCTCCGTTACGGGACTGTCGTCTGAGTATGGCCCAGACACGGCGATAGCCATATGTCGGCATATTGCTAATGATATCGAGGGTGCGTAATAACATTTCCGCAGCCTCATCACGCCTGTGACGATGTATTCGACTTATTACCAGATGTTTTCATCTTTCGTGCCAGTTGCGCACGCGACACGCCCAGAATACGGCTTACCGGGGTTATTCCTTGTCCGTTGGCAACAAAGGGACATGCACTATCCATTTTCTCGACTGACCATACTCCACAGCTTCTTTGAGGATCTCAACTTCCATTGTTTTCTTACCCAGCAAACACTGTAACTCTTTTATTTATTTTATAGCAGCAGCCAGCTCTGAGGCAGCAACAGCAGTGAGGCATCCTTCCCGATATTGTTTTTTCCACTTAAACAACAGACAGAGGGATTAATACCATGTAAACGAGCTGCATGGGACACAATCATGCCGGGTTCCATTGTCTGCTGAGTAATAGCGATTTTTTCCTGAGGTATTTTACGCTTACGGAGCTCCTGCCCCAGCAAAATTCCAGTCATCTCAAAATTAGAACTAGTGTTAGAGATATATCCAAGCCTATCTCTTATTTTAAGATACATCCACTGTCTGGTATTTCAAAGTCCCGGCTCATGTTATCATCATATAAACACCATTATATTTTATGGCATCCATTTTTAAAATTATTTTTCGCACGGGAAATCACAACGGCTGCCTGCATCCTCAAGTTACGGATAATAGTACATATGGCGATATTATACAGTGCTCGCCGCAGTCTCATGACTAAGTGTAACGAGCGAGTGAGCGAGGAATCACCAATGCATCGAAATGTGCACGGTGCACTTACGTGCCGGGGTATGTCTATAGTTCGTTCATATTACCCACTCTATTGAATACATCAATAATTACTGGCAGCGATATATGTGAATATACTGGCATACTTTTTTGTTTCTTTCTTGCAAATATACATTTAGAGTATTTACATCTTCCGATTTAAATAATCCTTCGCTTGGATTAAAGACCTCAATTCCGCATTTATTTTTACGTAAAGCAATCACATGACAATTTTGGGTATAGTATACAATATTAATTATAAAGTCACCATCAGGTAATTCATCTGGGGTAAACTCATATTCTTGGCATGCCTCCCGAAACAAATATGCAGGCTTTCTATCTCCAATCAAAAATCTTCCGTTTGGAAACAAAACTGCATCCTGTATCTTTCCGGCTTCTACTCCATAACTTACAGCCCTTTGATAGGATGCAAATTTATAAAGTTGGCTGAAATAAAGAAAATCACATGGAAGCTGTTTTCTCCGTCTGTCTATAAAATCAATACACATTGATAAACAAACCCCCTTATGTAAGGAGACATCTAAAATTCTTGACCTCATAAACTTCATTTGCTCAAAATGAAATTCAAAATCAATATTCATAATTCTTTCTCCACTATCTATTTACAAAAAAATGATCATCTCAACACAAAATGCCTCCACGCTACATATCTACACAGCGAAGCTTTGACCACCAAGAAACAGATTAACCTTATATTTATTAATAACCAGGGTTTCATCTATTCTTCCAGTGACCCTGTGAAAATCGCATATACTATAATCTGAATACCCAAACCTCCCCCAACTGAAAGTTAATGGATCCTGTATTGTTATTTTATTACGCTTGGTATTAACTGAAACAATTAAAACATAATGATTGACTCCCCCCAAAAGTCCGAAGTCAGCCATGCCTATTTTACCAGAGGCTATAATAGGCCCATATTTTAAAAGGGCATATTTGTAGCACTCAATATTGTTAGGAAGAAAAATTCTATGACAAAAACTATCCTCAGGAGAAAAACCATAACTTAATCGACTTCTTTTTGCCTTATTCTTTAATAAAAGATAAGACAATTTATTTTTATTACAATACCAGTTCAGTAAAGCATCCTGACAATACCAACCACAGTTAAGATCGACAAAACCACCTATTCCTGGACGCCACTGGTGTTTCATATCTACTCTATATGTAAAGTCCATAAATCACCGACACACATTAAGATAATGACATATATATTAAATTACGCATAAGACTACACTTTATACTTTAGTTTTTCATATGCAATATAATTGCATGCTGTTTTAATTTCAACAATCAGTAATTTAACCGTCCTGGCACCTTACTTATAAGTATTACTTGGAATATATGCTCGCCATAAAGGCAATGAAAAGACGCAATCATTAGATATTACTTTATAATTACTCCAAAATATAAGATTTTGTTGCACATCAGACATATATCGGTGCCTGTATAACCATCTTAACTCACTTGCAGTGACACTCATTCCAAATCCTTCAGACTTATCAGCAATAGCTAATAAATCAAGCTTATCGATAAAAAAATGAACTTTTTTTTTCAATACAAGCAACTGATATTCAAGACCACATTTACTTGTTTTTTTAAAAACGTTAATCCTATTTTTAAAAGTATTTAACACAAACAAAACTGCAACATTATACTTTTGATGACTTGATATGTAATTAAAAAAACCAAGTGTTCTTTCATTGTTATTCTTTATTACAAATCTTGTATCAGCATAATTCCATATATCATTTGTGAGATCAGCCTGAATTATGTATCTAAAATTATTCCTCTTTATTATATGTAGCTGAATTTCTTTTATTACTACTGCGA
>NZ_PTRF01000035.1:0-16472 GCF_002965705.1 Escherichia sp. MOD1-EC6842
TCTGTTGATTTCAGCAGGTGCGCCAGTTCTGGTGCAGAAGCTCCGGCCAGAACTCCCGCTAAATTATTATTGCTTTCACAGGTATCAACTTTAGTAAAAGTAATAATATGAGGTATAACACGGGGAATCATAGTACATGGGCACCGCGATTCAAAACGTCAAGGAAAACATAATACAGCAGTGCACTTGTACTGTTTCTATTATTCTGGCGATTTCAATAAAGGCACTTGCTCGCGCTCTGTCATTTTCTGAAACTCTTCATGCTGCATTTCGATTTTCCTTCTAAGATCATAACTCGCATACCTGTTCTTTTTATGTATATCCATATCTATTTTTGTGACGAGTTCAAACCACAATGTTCGCACTCCCCATGCAGCGTTATGAAACATTTCCGCAACGGCTTTAGAGTCAGTATTAACTGCGTCGGTCATGTAGTCGCTAATACGTTCAGCGGTAATTTTCGTTATTTCATCGTAATTCATTTTATATCCTACAAGATTATTTAATGGAATGCAAAATATCTGGCCTGATAACAATGCTCCAGAATTAATACCTGCAGGCTATGTTAAAGTTGCCTCCACACACAATCTACCTGTTTTCTCGTGTGCGCCACAGGCGCAATACATAAATAGTCTGGCCATTAAGTTCGTAACGGATTTCGTACTCGCCAGCAAAAATCCGTCTGACCTCCCTGGGTTCAAACTGAAACAACTGTTCTCCCATACGTGGATGAGTTAACAGAATGACCGGTGCCTGTGTCAGGGACTGCACCGTTCTGTATGCGAGTTATGATCTTAGAAGGAAAATCGAAATGCAGCATGAAGAGTTTCAGAAAATGACAGAGGAGAGCATGAAAAACCCTGGGGCAGTAGTTATGCTGCCATCGCGGATAACGTGTCCCTCTACTCTGAGCGTCTATCATACAACCGGGGTACCAACTGGCGAATTTGTCCTGTAGTTCGTCATTCAGGACTGCAGTTCCGGTCTGTAACAAATAATGCTACGCTGGAACCCCAGTCATTGGTTTTTTCATAACATTAATATCTCTTTATTTATGAAATATTTTAAACACTAATGTTCAGACAGCTTTACAATATATCACAACCAGCCATTACTGCAGTACACATTCAATGCACCCTTCTGTTTCAGAAGGTATGTGAACGCTTTCTCTGTATCCGGAGTTCACCTGGAAAATGAAATCTGTGGTTCCGTACCGATTTTGATAATAAGCCTGTAACCGACATGCCCCTGACGTTGGGTGCTGGCCGTCTTTATCCTTGTTCCACTGAATGAGAAACGTTTTCCCGTTGGATATACAATACTGAGTCTGCATACAGTATCCTGTATTATTTTTGCTCAGGTTTATATTAATTTTATTACTGCATGTTATTAATATCGGAAATGCTCTGATTCGTATGAATACATATATTAGCAATAGTAAATGAAATACCAGTTTTCTTTATTTAACGGTTCTGCACAAAAAACACAAAGGGTTCTCTCTCGTGACTGTTTTCCTCCCTTAATGATGGTAAAGTATTTATATTTGTGGTAAGGTTAATGCCGGAAGCTGGTGAATGGAGGTTTACTTGCGTATGATATAGTGGGTAATGCTGCCAACTTACTGATTTAGTGTATGATGGTGTTTTTGAGGTGCTCCAGTGGCTTCTGTTTCTATCAGCTGTCCCTCCTGTTCAGCTACTGACGGGGTGGTGCGTAACGGCAAAAGCACCGCCGGACATCAGCGCTATCTCTGCTCTCACTGCCGTAAAACATGGCAACTGCAGTTCACTTACACCGCTTCTCAACCCGGTACGCACCAGAAAATCATTGATATGGCCATGAATGGCGTTGGATGCCGGGCAACCGCCGCATTATGGGCGTTAGCCTCAACACGATTTTACGTCACTTAAAAAACTCAGGCCGCAGTCGGTAACCTCGCGCATACAGCCGGGCAGTGACGTCATCGTCTGCGCGGAAATGGACGAACAGTGGGGCTATGTCGGGGCTAAATCGCGCCAGCGCTGGCTGTTTTACGCGTATGACAGGCTCCGGAAGACGGTTGTTGCGCACGTATTCGGTGAACGCACTATGGCGACGCTGGGGCGTCTTATGAGCCTGCTGTCACCCTTTGACGTGGTGATATGGATGACGGATGGCTGGCCGCTGTATGAATGCCGCCTGAAGGGAAAGCTGCACGTAATCAGCAAGCGATATACGCAGCGAATTGAGCGGCATAACCTGAATCTGAGGCAGCACCTGGCACGGCTGGGACGGAAGTCGCTGTCGTTTTCAAAATCGGTGGAGCTGCATGACAAAGTCATCGGGCATTATCTGAACATAAAACACTATCAATAAGTTAGAGTCATTACCCTGCACCCGGTGCCGGGCAGCCACGTCCAGCGTAAAAACCTTCGTGTAAACTTCCGTTGAACTGATGGACTTATGTCCCATCAGGCTTTGCAGAACTTTCAGCGGTATACCGGCATACAGCATGTGCATCACATAGGAATGGCGGAATGTATGTGGCGTGACCGGGACAGAGAACATCAGACCATCAGCGGCGGCAACCGCTTCCACAATCCAGGTCCTGACCGTTCTGTCCGTCACTTCCCAGATCCGCGCTGTCTCTGTCCTGCCTGTCCGTTTATTACGCTGTTCCATGGGGATTTTCAGTGTTGCCACCATCGTCTGCAGCTGGCCGACGTACCAGGTGTCGGAGAGTGGAACCAGCCGGTGAGTCTGCTGGCCGGCTGGCATTCTTCCAGCCGTCCTGGCTGCTTTTTCGGTCCGTTGTTTCAGGGTCGCAAGTTGCACAAACGGATACGGGAGCGCAAGCGAAAAATCCCCCCGCGTCAGCGCCAGTGCTTCATTAATTCGCGCACCGGTGTTCCACAGTGTGGCCAGGGGCATCCCGGGCATAGTTGGAGCGGCGCTGGCAGGTGATGCATATCAGTGTTCATTCCACGGGGAAACGTCGGGCAGGTTTTCCACAACCCGGTACTTTCCCGGATAACGGAGCTGGTTACCGCCACGCGTCCAGACGGTGACAACAAAACCCCCTCCCTGGTTATTTTCGGGGAGCAGGCGATCGCACTGCTCACTCAGCATGTGGATCACAAACGGCGCATCGCTGCCGTCTTCAAATATCAGTTCCAGCGCATCGCGACCATGCAGCATTCCCTTACTGATGATGACGTATTCAGCCCCCCGCATCTCCCTGAGTAAATGTTTTGCCGCATCCGGGACAAGCAGCCTGGCTGCGCCGGCATTCCAGCTGAGGTAGACATATCCGGCCTGCGCCTGTACAGACTGCCAGTAATCCGTTCTGGCGACAGCCTGACCTTCATTCTCAATAAAAAACATGGATGACTCCTTTTTTACTTTTCCGGGCAGGGACGGTCATGCGATAACGTCATCCATCATCACTGATTTTACCTTCACACAGCCTGATACACTCACGAAGTTACCATCACCAATATTATAATTACCAAAGATATAACCACATTACGAAATCACCTGATAGCCATTATAGAAAACCTGGCCTCAAGTAATCATATTTTGCTTATTTTTATTGAAAAGTAAGCAAAATATGATTATTATTTCATCAAATCAAGGAGATAATTACATGAAACTTTCACTAAAAGAATATATTGAATTGTATTACAACACTCAGCGGGATTTCGCTAGCGCCCTTAAAGTCACCCCCCAACAGGTAACTAAATGGCTGCGTGCTGGCTGGCAGGTAGTTGACAACAACTTGTTATCCGTCAATCGTGAATTACCGCCTGTTCCTGCTAAATACGACAATACATTCCCTTACTATGCTGAAATGAGAGAGCTAAATTTTAAAGGTACGGGAAAACTGCACGCTGTATGCACAATTTTACGGCAAAACCGTTTCGATCCTAAAACAAAAAACAGCGATTATGATATTTATGTCACTGCAAAAATAGAGTATCAGGGCAAAGAACGGACTGTAACTGGCTCATTCCCTCTGGATTTCGTACCCGAGAGTTTTACTTGCGTGATTTTTGGTGACAATAGCTGGGAAAGTGATGACGGTGACTATATGGCTGCATTTTCAGTTGATATTCTCTCGCCAAAGCAGCTGGGGCTGGATATAGGTTTGGAGTATTTCAAATACCTGGAAGATCAATTTTGTGCGGCAGCTTTTAATTTTCTACGCAATGCTGACATGACTCAAAACGATGTGAAAGATACAGAGTCAGCTTATCGTGGATGGCTGGAGATTGACGAAGAAGATCTTGAGTAAAGCTCAATAATTCTTCTGACGTTATAACTAACGGATGTCGCGTAAGCGAGCCTTCAGGGCCGCTTACGAGCGAGTATGACAGACGTATAGGGTTTCTTCATGTTCTCAGTTTTTGAATTGTCAACTTCTGAATCGTGGGGCCCCCAGTGGTTGACAACTGCACATAAAACACCCTTAGCGCGGGGTGATAGTTCACGTAGTGGGCCATCGCCCTACCAGACCAAAGGAGCCCAATGAGCACTATTTAATTGTTGGTGCCGATCTCATCGGTACACAGTCTGTGTTTATCATTAAGTTCTTTATATCTCTTTTTAAAGAACTATTTTCTTTTTCTAACCCCAAAATTTCTATTCGCCCAGCCAATAATGCATCTGTATATGCGTCATGAAGTCGGCCTTCAACTGGTATTTTTAACTTATTTATCGAAGATAAAAACTTTATATACTTCGTATGTTTACTTTCTAATATTTTTTTTAATTCTTCAGACATAGTGCCCCCCAATTAATATTTACATTTTTCCTTTTGAATTCTTCTTCAACCATTGAGTTAGTTATGTTATTCACTTTTGTTGCATTATAGGGTATAGAACACTCTGGGTTTATATATTTAATATTTTTTTGGTTGTCTTACCATCCTTAAAATAAACACATCCTATTACTGGTTGACCGGCTAACGCCAAAGCTTTCAAAGAATATGCACGTGCGCGTAACGTGAAACTGCCGCAGCATTAGAATGAAAACCATCATCCTGACCACCATAAGGAAGGTTACAGACAGCGATTTTCTGGCACCGAAACAAGAAAGAGAAAGCAACTATAGCCAATGAAAAAAACGCTTCAATCATCTGCTTTCTGTGGCAGAGAAATTACCCGTTAAGGCGTTACCAGATCTCATTTGCGCTATTGTGCGGCCAGTACAGAGTGATTTCTTGCTGGCGGTAGCTGAAGAGGGAACAGATGCCCGCCCGGATATGACTCCGCAGGAGTTCTTCTTTAAGGGGCTTACCCAAATACAATCTTACGAAAAGATGGTAGCTGTCATTTTTTTGAGCTTGTATATCGATGATATAGATATAAAATACTAAATGGTATTGCAAAAACAATACAAAAAAACACATATATAACATAAAAACGATTAACGCCATTGGAGTTTAGCCAAGTGGGGTTCCAAAACTGTATTGATGCATATTTAAGTGCTATATTTTTTTACAGTGTACATAGAGACAGGTAGAAGTATTCCACTGAGAATCTATAGGGTTGATATTTGTATTGTTTTTGATGTTAATGGTTCGTGGATTAAGTTATAAATTGCAAAGAAAACGGGGAGTAATCCCCATGATAACCGAGAGAAATAGAATTTCTTATTCATATTTTAATGTCTCTCTACCTTGTTTTTATATAAAGAAGTATATCTCAGCGTATATCTGCGATCTGATAGACTTCGCTGCTTTCCCTTCTTCCAACGGCAATAACGAGTAAAACGACTTTCTCATCAATGACTTGATATACAAGTCTGTAGCCAGATGCACGAAGTTTGATTTTATAGCGATCAGCATGACCATGTAACCGGGCTGCGGGTACGCGTGGATTTTCCAGCCGTTCTGCCAGTTTCTTTTTGAATTGTTCACGGATGGTGTGGCCGAGTTTCTGCCATTCCTTCAGTGCTCTGCGGTCAAAAGCCAGTTCATAGGTCATCCAGGTTAACCTTCACAATTTCCGGGTTTTTCATGCGCTCATCAGCAACAGCGTTTAACTCAGCATCTTCAGCGAGTTCCCGATAGTAGGCGTAAAGTTTTGGTGGAACACAATAGAACGCCGGTTCGTTTCGGTTCAGGATCGCAACAGCGTCCCCTTCACCTTCAGCTACGGTTCCCATAGGATTTTTTTTCAGGTCAGTAATACTGGCCGCTGTGGTTGTCAGGATTTGATAACTCATAAGCCCTCCGTTTGTCTCATTGGTATGATAGCATCTTTAAAAGCACTCTTAAAAGTGCTTATGTTGAGAAAAACATCAGAACAGGTGAGATATGGCTCTTTCCGACATCGCCTTAAAACGCTCTGTAACGCGTTCTGAGCATTTTTTCCCGTTTCGTTGCAATCAGCCCGCTGTTAACGCCGTTCAACGGTTTTTAGCGGCCTTGTTGCTGTGATCTGCTGTCATGATCCAGATAGCAGTTCAATCTTGATCAAAACTTCTGCGAGGCAGCAATTGTTTTGTGAATACCCTCTAAAACGCGCTGTATCGCATTCTGAGCGATTTTTTCCATTTCACACGGTTTCTCGAACAAAGCGTTAGAAATCGATTAAGGGCTCCTCAGTGAAAGATCCAAAAAAGATCAAATAACGGATCGTATGATCTGAACTTTTCAGATTTTGAGAAAGGAGACACCGCTCGCCGCAGTCGAACGACCGAGCGTAGCGAGTTAGTGAGCGAGGAAGCGGAATTGAGCGGATCTGATATCAGACACTTACGCTCTGTGGTTGAAAATTGAGCATATTGTTTTCAGATGCTGTTGTCTTGCTTCAGAGTGATCTGTCCTCCGGATTTACGCAAAGTTATCCACAGGCATTGTGCATTTAAAAAACTTATCTTTTCTTCTTGATCTTAAAAACTTAAAAACTTAGATAGCCGTAACATCATGAAAAACATAATGAAAAAACGCTAAAGTTGAGAGGATTTTTAACATAAGTTGAGAAGATTTTTAAGTAAGGTTGAGAAGATTTTTAACTAAAGATGAGAGGATTTTTAAGTGTATCCACAGATTTAAAAAAGATCATGACACTGCGATGCAGGATAGGGCAAACGCCGCAGAATGACGTCTCTGACGCCATTCCGCAACCTTTGCCCGGTGACCTACAGTCGGTTCTTGTTGGAGAGATTTATGAGATATCTGGTCAAAGAATTTATTAACGAGAAATATTCTAAGGCTGTTAATATTTTAAAGGATAACCTTAAAGAACACTATCATGTTTTTTATGGTGTGAGATTAAGTGAGATTCTTTTTCCTACCAGTGAGTATGGCACTAATGCTTTCTTTGAAGAATTTGAATTAATTAACAGTGTAATACTTCCATTAGTAATATTCGATTTTATAGACCGAAAGCCGATCATGGTTATCGGCTTTGGGGAAGTACCTGGGATTGATTCACTTATTGATTCAGGTATAGAAGTTGTTTTGTTAGATGGTTTAAGCGATCTGCTACTGGTTGAAAAACTGATACCATTGTTTGATTAAGTCCCTGGAAATACATGTCTCCATTCGCATTAATGCCTTTTACACGAACGATGTTTATTCCATTTTCCTGTTTTTATAACTTCTCCCCTACGGAGAACTACCCAAACTAGTCTGCATCTATGATCTTAATCATATAAAATTTTTGGGGAAAAGTTCGTGATTCTAATGTCCTCATTGTATTGGTAACAATCATTTCCCCATCGTTTTCTATTTTCATATTTAATATTGCTATCAATTGCTTTTTACCGTCTCTCCATTCAATGATATGAGCGTCAAATTGATTAGAGAATGGTGATTTTTACCCTCTATCATCAAAGGTTATGAAGCTATTAATGTACAAAAATTTTTCAGTCGTTTTTCTATTTTCTCACATATTTTTAAGCGAGAATCTGTATGCAGTTCGCCATTCACTTCTCCATCTTTAATTCTGATTTCAAAGCTGATAACGTCAGTACTATCATTTTTAGCCAGAAACTTAGGTGGACCGTCAATATATCCTTCCTGATTATTAGTCCACTTTTCTTCAAATTTTGATGATTCTCCTAGCCATGTGTAGAATGAACTAGCTTTTTCTGTGATCGCATCGAATGTTGAGAGGGCGTTGCCAATATTTGTTAATGCAGTAAAAATAAGTAATACAATGGTTTTTTATTTTTTAGCCAGTTTTTTAAAGAAATTTCCTGCATATCTTCTTTGTTGGTCACTGACGTAGAGTTATCATCCATTTTGTCCGAACTCCTACTGATAGATTAAATCCTGAATCATCTAAGTTTTGCAGAATTAAGTACCTATTTTTTCGCCCCGGCTGTTATACATAGCCAGAGCTGCTTTGAGAACAGTTGTTTTGCGTCGGCCCGTCTGATCGCTTCGGCTTCCAGGATTTGTTCGTATTATTCGTTCTCCTTGAGCCATTCATCTACAAGCTGGTTCACCACGTCAGTGATTGATGTACCTTTTTTGGCACATGCAGCCTTAAACCGCGAGTGCTTTTCTTCGTCAAAATTGACGTTAACACGTTTGATTCGTCCTGGTGATACTGGTGCTGTTACTACTCGTTCCAGATCTCTGTTTTCACCAAAGGTCATTTTTTTTACTGACGTATGCGCTTTTTCAAGTGACATTCAGGCTACTCCGGTTTTTATACTTACTTGATTATATGAGTAATTACTCAAAAACTCTAACTATCTCTTTTGTAAGGATTTCTATTTCACCTTTTGCAGCGCCATCACTGGATTCAAACACGCTGTCGCCATCAAGAATTGATTTCACATAAACCTGACGTTGTGTAATAGCTGTACGAAATGCTTTAACACCGGTGTCTTTGATACTTTCTTTAAGCACATTCAACATGGTTGCCATTTCTATCTTACGGGTGATAAGAAAGCGGGCTTCTACTTTGCGGCTGTAAGCCTGTGCTTCCAGGACTGTAACCACACTTCCTGCTGCGGAGAAATCCAGAGGGCTGGGGGTGACAGGGATAATTACCAGGTCGCTTACCATAACGGCTGCGGATGTGATTACTGAGAGTGAACCTGCCCCGTCCACGATAGCAAAGTCATAGTCCGCCAGATCTTTTCGAATTCCATAGACGTCTTTTTCTGATGCTGCTGTAAATACGTCAAATGCTGCTTTGCCTGCTTTGCTCCAGTTCGTCAGGCTCATTTGTGGATCTGTATCTACCACAGCAATGTTGTATCCGCTTCTGCTCAACGCAGTGGCTATGTTGATTACGGCAGTTGTTTTACCTGAACCCCCTTTCGGATTCAGAAATGAGATCACCTTCATACTCAAACCCTCAATTGTGTATCTACTCAATTACTCCTGTGAGTTTTTGAGTTTACCATACTCTTTGCATGAGTAAAGGTTAATATGAGTCTATGTGTATATGAGTTAAAGATCATTTACTCATTTGAGTTATCTTGTATATATGAGTATTTGAGTTTATGAGTGTGTAGTGACAAGGTCACATCTACTCCTTATTTGTTTTTTGGTTCTCTTAGAGTGTACTCCAGCCAGAGCACTGACAACAGCACCACCTGTTTTTCAGCCAGGACTTAAAATCGCTTAATCCTTGCGGGAAGGCTGGAGTTATAACGGATCAGAACCAACCGGTGTATTATACGCATAAGCGGATACGGTTGCATTCCATATCATGTAGACATATTATGTCTATGTTGGTTGAAGAGAGTTCTTCTCCAGTCAGAGCCACCAACTCAGGGCTGGAAAACACAAAAAAGCCCGATTACCCGTCGGGTTTTTTTTGTGCCTGTCGTTTGGCTGTACTTCCGTTTTTTCCCCCTCATTTGAGGGGCTTTCTCTTTCAGTTTTTTTGTTGCAGTCGATGCAGCCGGTTGCGCTGACCAACTGCTTGATGCCGACGGTGGTATTTTCATAAACCCCATTTTTTCAGTAAGTTGAGTCACACAAGATGATTAAAAAAACTGTCAGTTTTTTTGATGGATGCAGTAGCGGCGATGCGCTACGTGAATTCTGAGGTTTTTCAGGAAGGACTGAACGCGAGAATTGGCGGGAGGGCATCAAAATATTTTTTGGGCATGAATGGAAATTCCCCCTGTTCTGGGCATTAAACAAATCCCACTCTGAAAAGTGGGATTTTAAGGAGCATCAGAGTCATACCAATGCTGTTCTTCTAACGAGCAGCCAATAAATTATTCACTACATATCGATATGAGATATCCAAATTATTCAATAATGACCGCATAACCATGTCTGTAATTTGTATTATTAGATCACTTTGTTCAGGGCTAATTTCCTTTACCATAAAATGCTCATACATATTATTGTATGCTTCATGCTCATTTTCTGTTGCATGGCGTCCACATAAATATGGGAGATAAATATTATATTTACTTTCCACCTGTAAAGCTATATCTCCAACATGAGAGAAAAATTCTTTTCCACTTAACTCCAGTATCATCATAAACCAGAACCTGATAACAGGATCTCTGTGTTTTAATCCGAACAAAGAAAACTTAACTATATTTTCTCTATGCATATCCATATCTGCATTAAGAAAAATAAACTCAAGAGTATCACTGGCACTCCAACGTAACATATCATCAAGTTGAAGTGACTTCCAGTCATGATAAAATAAACGGCTATGCTCTGACAGGTGTAATGCATAATCATTTATAATCTTTTCACTTTCTGATTCAGGTTGTTCATATGTAAAAACATATTTATTAATATCTCTATATCCCATAATATCAACAATCCAAAGAGGTATGAAACTTTTCAATTTCAATTGAGGGTCTATTGAGGTGTTAATCAGCCATTTGAAGAACTCATGACTCGATATTTTTTCCAGGTAATTGTTTATATATTCAATATGTCTATCATCGTTATGGCTTTTGTTTTCTATCACAAACTCAGGGTATATAGGTGCAACATTTTTCCCTACAGGTAATGATTCAAAAAATGACGGATGACTTCCATTAAGAACATAACTGGACAGGTAATTATAAAAAGAGTCATGAATCCCTTCAAATATATCAAACATTCTCTTTGAGAGAGTAGCCATTTTATTATAAGAATCTGGTGACAACTCTATATTTTCAAAAACACCTTCTGACTTCCATACATGTCCATTTTCAAGATTAAGGTGAAATGTTCCAAAATAACGGAGTGATATTCCCAAATGATTGGCAACTTGATCAGCAATAGGACTAATTTTTGAAAAGAATATATTACCGCAAGTTTCTCCTGACTCGGAGTGAGAATATCGAAGTATTGGTTCTCCTCCATCATCTACACAAAGTCTCATAAAATCAATACCAAATTTTCGGAAACACTCCATTTCTCGACTAATAAACAACCAGTATATAACATCACTTGCTTTCCAGTTAAGTTTGTCATCTATATATAGCTTCCTCCAGTCTTCCAGAAACAATCTTGAATGTGTTTCATCCTCGATTGTTCCACCATTTATAACAGATTTATATTCATTATCATTGTTATCAAACCTGATAACCCATTTATTCATGTCTCTGAAGTTCATTATGAAATGAGCCATAACAGGAGCAAATAATAGTTTGTCTTTCAACGCTATACAATCTGAAGAAATCAAACTATAAAAATCATGTTGTTCAAGCTCCTTTCGCTGTTCATCCCTAAAATGATAAAATTTCTTCATAGTGATATCTCCTGTTACTCAATAATATATAGAATACCAATACAGTAGTTTTATCAGCGATAATACAAAAGAAATTTAATATATTGTTAATAGATATCACTAACCAGAATCTACTATCAAGAACACATTATTTGAAAAAGATCACAAATTTAATTCCCCTCATGTCCACTTTGATAAAAATATAAAACTTTGTGTCAAAGACTTTGTAGTGGTCAACAAAAACTGGCCACAGCTTTAGAGTTTTTCCAGAACAATCGTTCTGATTCATTCGGCGTCAAACCACCATTATATTGATGAGGTCTGAGCTGGCTGTAATATCCTGTGATGTAATTCGTTATTGCCGTGCTGGCTTCGCTAAAATTCGCGTAGCCATTATCCGGTACCCACTCTGTTTTCAGGCTTCTGAAGAACCGTTCCATTGGGCTGTTATCCCAGCAATTTCCCCGGCGACTCAGGCTTTGCTTTATCTGATATCTCCACAGTAACTGTCTGAAATTCCTGCTGGTATAGTGACTGCCTTGATCCGAGTGATACAGTAAATTAGCCGGTTTCCCCCGTGCTTCCCAGGCCATCGACAGGGCTTTACCTGTCAGTGCGGAATCAGGGAAAATGACATCGCCCAGCCAACCGGTTTGCGGGAAAACAAATCGAGTACAACAGCCAGATAAGTCCAGCGTTTTCCCGTCCAGATATAAGTCACATCACCGCACCAAGCCTGATTAGGCTCGGTAACAGCAAACTGGCGATCCAGATAATTAGGGATCTCAATGTGTTCCTTAGACGCCTTCTTATCACGATGGCCAGGTTGCTGACAGCTGATAATATTGAGCGTTTTCATCAGCTTTGTTGCCCGCCAGCGGCTCAGTTTTATACCTTTGGTGGTGACCATTGCGGCAATGCTTTGCGCTCCTGCTGAACCGTTACTTTCGTGATAAACTTCACGCACAAGGCTCAGTAATGCCACTTTCGTGGCGTCAGGCTTCCTGGGCTGCCGCCAGTATTTATAACTGCTGCGATGAACCCCAAACACGTTGCACACAACGGCAACAGGAAACCGCGCCCTGAGTTTCTCAACTAATGAGAATTGTTCAGGGAGTCTGACATCAAGAGCGCGGTAGCCTTTTTTAATATATCCCTTTCCATTTCAATGCGTTGAAGTCTTTTCTTCAACTCACGTATTTCAATCTGCTCAGGTGTCATGGGTGAAGCTATGGGTGATTTTCCCGCTCGCTCTTCTTTCAGTTGTCGAACCCATTTATCCATCGTGGATTTGCCGACATTCATCGCAGTGGCAGCGGCGGCAACGGTGTAATGCTGATCGAGTACAAGCTGGGCAGCCTCGAGGCGAAACTCGGGGCTAAAATTGCGTCTGTTACGTCCGGTCATAATGTCACCTGTTTTGACTATGAGGTGATGATATCACCTCTATTCAGGTGGCCAAATTCACTATGCCACTACACTTTCAAGTTCTTCTTTGAAGGCTTGATAAGTAACTTCCCCTTGTATTTTCTGATATTTTGCCCAAGAAAATCAAAACCTTCGTCTATGTGTGTAATTGTGGTTTTCTCTTCAGACAGTGTTAAACCTCTTTCAAGCATGAACTCTTTAACAATTGGCATAACCACTTGTTCCAGCAGTTCTTTAGAGGCTCCCGTACAGATAAAGTCATCCGCAAATCGTACATAGTTAACTTTGTTTTTATTGCCTTTTCTTGTTGTCTTTCTGGTGAGCGCATGATCGTGAAATTTACGTTCCAGCCCATCAAGACAGATATTGGCAAGTACTGGTGATATTATCCCTCCCTGGGGAGTACCAGCATCAATGTTATTGAAGATCCCTTCTTCCATATACCCGGATTTCAGCCATTTCCTGAGAACTTGTTTATCCATAGGGATATTTTCAAGTAGCCAGTCATGGCTAATATTATCAAAGCACCCTTTAATATCCCCCTCCAGTATCCAGACTGGTGACCTTTTCTTGCAGAGACAAATGAATAATTGCTCAATTGCGTCGGCAGTACTTCTTGCCGGGCGAAATCCATAGCTATTAGGGTCTGCTGTTGTTTCTGATACAGGTTCTAAAGCTAATAGATAAAGCGCCTGCATGGCTCTGTCTTTCATTGTGGGGATACCAAGTGGGCGAAGTTTCCCATTGGCTTTTGGAATATATATCCGTCTTAACGGGTTAGGTTTATATCCTCTGCGTTTAAGATGGAATATGGCCTCCCATTTGCTTTCTGGTGTACTCCATAGCTTTTTATCGACCCCCGGTGTTTTGCGACCGGGGTTTTCAGTAACCCGTTTTACCGCTAGAGTTCTTGCAGAAAACGAGCGAACCAACAAACGTTGCAGAGATTTAACTTTGCGCCATTGTTTGTTCAACGTTGCCTTCGCTATCCTTATCTGTAGCTTCCTCACTTTTCGATGTTGGATTTTCCAGTCTATAAGATGCCAACGATCGGGGCGGGAGGCCGCAGACACCTTAATCAGCGTGTTCATCTTGCCTGCCTCCTTGCGGTTGCTTTACAGCTTTTCAAGCGATTAAAGACCAGACGGAAGTCTGCACCCTTTCGGGTCAGGGCAAATTCAGAACCCTTATCCGCTCAATTACAGGGCGGCATTCGCTTTTTCCGTCCTCCTCTACCCGCATAACCAACAGCGTCCCTTACGGTTCGCCTGCCAAAGATGGCAGCAATACGGACTTACCCAGTTTCACTTAATATACGGGTACAGGTTAGGCTCTACTTTTCGACCGGTAGCACTCATGCCCATGTATTCAGACGCACAGAACTGAATATCCGACTACTCACCTTTTGGTTCAGGCCTGTCAGCATCTTTGGCCTGTCACTTGATAACGATCTTTATTGGTAGTTCACTTTCGTTAGCCATACTGACCAGCCTAGCCCCTTGTCCGGATTGATGCTTCCAGACATCCAATTCCTCTCACGATTCTTTGTATCCATAGGAAGGATACATTGTCACCGGGCTTAGAACCCCGCCGTTACCAGCGACGCACTCCGGATAAGCTACAACCGATGGGACGATTGGTTTTACACAACTAATTGTTAAAACAATATATTAAGCGACTTTCTGGTCGCACCTGGCGAATCAGTTCCAGAACTGCAATCAGCGCGTTTGCAACGGCGATCACATCCCTGAGATTGATGATTAACAGGTTAATCATCCATTTCTCTTAGCCCGACCTCACTGAACTGCCCCCCCATAAAGTTGGGTTTTTCTGTGCCTATTGTTCACCAGTTCCCCAGACACGTCGCCTGGTGACGTGAGAACTTGGTTCAAATTTACTGTTCTGGCCATACGCATTCAGGACGCTGGCTATCAGCTCCGATGCTGCCTTATCAATATTCAACCACATCAGAACACTTTCCTGGCTTAGCTTTAGACAACTTTCGTCACATCATTCGGGGCATCATAATAAACATTACAGGAGTTTTCAGATTTCAATACTATATTGATATCAGACGGTTTATTATCTCAAAAGAGTACGCGACAACTAAGTTAGAAATAAACATCAACAGACTATCTCATTTCAAGATAGCAACATCTAAACCGGGAATTGGAGGGAGTGAATATTTTATTATACATTTTTGTTTTTTATGGCTAGACGCCATGTTGTATTGATTATGGAAAAATAAATAGGATACTCGCCAGATCTGCATGTTGAATAATCTGGCTATATATTCGTTTGTAGTGATTATTTTATATATATTGAACAATTAATTAAATACATTCCCTTGCTTAGTATCCTATTTTTCGATGGATTCCCTCTTAATCTTTAAAGATAATTGTTTAGGTGTTATTTTGAAAAAATTTTTAAATGATTTTATAAAATAAGATGAGCTAGTATAGCCTACACTCTGTGCAACAATATTAATGCTTTTTTCTGTTGTCAATATCATTTTTGCTGCAGCATGCATCCTGACCTCTAGCAAAATTTTGCTAAACGTCTGATTTTCTTTTGAAAGTTTTTTACGTGCTGTTGATTCTGATGTATACATCATTTTGCTAATATCTGAAATTGTCCAGGGAGCTGACAAGTCATCCTCAATAATTAATCTGATACTTTCTGAGAAAGTAAATTTTATATTTTTCCTAAAGAAGTAGAACAATGATAAAGTTGGGTGGCTAGATAAAAAATACAGTAGAATATGTGTTTTTCTTAATGGTGTGATATCTTCGTGAAGCATTCTAAATATAGAATGATCTCCGTCCTTTGATTCTAAACAAAGATAATTTTCATCATAATTATGATGCTTACAATTTTCCTTTGCTGTATTTTCAGTTGTATTAATAATTAATGTACTGAGTATATTAAAAACCCTTTTTACTTCACTTGAGGTAAAATAGTAAATATCATATGATGAGTTTTTTTTAGCCTGCACTGTAACCTCAGTATCTTTATTAATATAAAAGACGGAATCCTTATGAGGAAGTATGTTCGGATTGTCATTTATTTTGAGAACCACTCCTGATTTCTTTATATAAATTAATATACTGCTACTTAGTTTTGTATTGTTTATTATTGAGATTGGACCCGTATTAATTACAGAATACAAAGCATTAACTCGATCCAATGCTGTAAATTTATTCATTTAACTAATCCAGAAATGAATGCGATATTAATTAATGATGGTGGATATCCACACAAAATCAATATTGTAAGTTATTCGTCAACTTTAGATAAACACATCTAATAACCATTTAACAGCGCCGGTTATATCAATTGCTTACATGTTGCAAAAATATAGCAAATTCTTTTATTTTTCACCTTTCATTTGAGCTTTATTACTAC
>NZ_PTRF01000036.1:0-9139 GCF_002965705.1 Escherichia sp. MOD1-EC6842
GTTGTGTGTTGCGTGTTTGGTTTTGATAACTAAAGTTGATTGTTTTTTTTGTTTGTTTGGCTTGTTAATATTTAAAAAGAAATCAGAAGGTGATTTCAGAAGGAGTATTTTTATTGCGTTATTCCTCATTTTGTTAAATGACCGGGAGGGGAGGGTGGAAAATATTTCAGATGGCTATTTTCGATATCATATAGATTCAATGCTTTCAAAGAAAAATGCAATTATACCAACAACAGGAATAAGTGAGTATGCATTCTGGTGCATTATTGAACTGTGTTCCGTTCGTAGCGATAAAGTAATAAAAGCCTTGTATGAATATATGGTTTTAAAACATTCAAGAAACGTTAGTTGCAATAATAATGGAGTCAGTAATGGTTATTTCGGATGTTGTCTTGCAAAAGTTGAGCATGTTATAAGAATAGTTGAAGAGTTATTATCCCACCACAATGGGGCTGCCAAAAAAGAAGATTTAGCAGTTATTGAAAAGTAAATAGGGTATATTTTTGCACATGTTTTATATATGTGTTTATCTGGTATGCAGATAAAACATCCCAAATAATGTCAATAGTCAATAATGGTAGTTTTAAGTTATGAATAAATTATATCTTGGTTCTCTTATCGCTCTGGTATTCGCGACTGCTACTGTTAACGCAGCACAGCAAAGCGAAGTTCATTTTTTTGGTAACGTTACATCCGTAACCTGCGATGTTGCTGTAAATAATGGCGGTAGCATGACGGATGTTATTCAGCTGGGCACTGTGGCTCCAAATGCAGAAAGCCAGACACCGACGGAATTCTCATTTAAACCCGTTAATCCAACACAGTGTGGTAACCTGGCAGGTAAGACTGCAACCATAACATGGTATGGCAACTTTGATGCCGAAGGCTTGAAAAATAGTACCGGTAAGGCTACCGACGCTGTCGTAAAACTGACAGCAATGAATGCACAAAACACAGCAAACACTCAGGTAACATCTTCTAATACCAGTATTGAATTTGATACAAATAATGCTAATTCAGATGGTTTTAAATTCCAGGCAAAATTGAAAGGTGGAACCACCCCTGGCGATTATCAGGGCGTTGCTGCTTACGCAATAACTTATAACTAATCTCACCAATACCGCTGATGCTATTCATTAGCGGTATTAAAAACACCTTAAACAGATAACAAATATAAGCCGATGGAGGATGATATGAGCTTATCGCGACTACCAAAGATTTCTTTGTTAGCGATGAGTATTTATACGCATCTCGGATATGCTACGGACTTAAATCTGGATTTTATCCAGGGAACCAGCATAATTCCTTCGATTCTAAAATCTGATTATGCTTATCCTCAGGGGCAATATAGTGTTGATGTTTTTGTTAACAATGAAAAAACCGGTACGGCTGAGTTAAACATTACACCGACAGATGAAAAAAACAATATGCTCTGTTTCTCTCCGGAATGGATAAACAGTGCAGGTGTCATGCTGGATGCCAGTAAATATGATGATGTTTATAACAGAGAAAAAAAATGTTATGAGCTGGCTAAAAAAAATCATACACAGGTAGCTTTTGATTACAGTGCACAGAAGCTGCTGCTTGATATCCCCCAGGCTTATCTGCTCAGTAAAAGTGACCCGTCACGATGGGATTATGGTGTTACCGGAGGACGGCTGAAGTATTATGCGAACTTCAATAAAACAACAAATGACAAATTAAATGCCTTCGGAAATTTTGACCTTGGTTTCAATGTCGGGCGATGGGTATTATCCAGTAATATTAACGTATCCCGCTCAGGAGGAAAAACAGAATTCACCTCCAGCGATATGACATTATCCACGGCAATCAGTCAAATTCAGGGGGATTTATTACTGGGAAAATCGCAAACTCAGACAGAGTTATTTTCTGACTTTAATTTTTATGGCGTATCAGTTCGCTCTAACAGTAACATGCGCCCGTGGGAGGCACGCGGATATGCACCGGATATTTCGGGGATCGCTTCAGGCCCGTCACGGGTAACCGTGACCCAGAACGGCTATACGATTTATTCCCGCATGGTTCCGGCAGGCCCTTATCGTCTTGATGACCTTCGGCCAACCGGAAATGGCGATCTGGTTGTAACGTTAGAGGATGATAACGGGCATAAGACGGTTCAGGTTTATCCGGTCACTACTCTGCCGACGTTGTTAAGGCCAGGTGATTTTCAGTACGACTTTGCCATGGGTAAGAAAAATCAAAGTAATGAACTGAATAAGGCGTTCTCGTCGGATACCGGACTCTTCTGGCTGGGCAGTGTTGACTATGGTTTTTCCAGCGCAACGCTGAATTCAGCAATACTGTTAAACAATCGCTATCAGTCGGCAGGGATTGGCGTAACGAAACCGTTTGGTGAGCTGGGGGCGTTATCCCTGAGTGCCCAGACAGCTAAAGCCCGCTATAACAATGGGGATGAAAAAAAAGGCCAGAACGTCAGTATTAAGTATGCCAAAAACTTTACAGACAGAACAGACCTGCAGCTTCTGACATATCGTTATCAGGACAAAGGGTATGTGGATTATGCAGAATTTGATCCCCATCGCACTTTTATTCACGGTAATCAGAAATCACGGTATGAGGCTCGTCTGTCTCATCGGTTTGATACGACTTATCTGAGTGGAGCGTGGTGGCACCAGAATTACTGGGACAGAGACGGGAGTGATACCGGGGCGACTTTGTCGCTGAGCACTTCAGCTTTTGATTCTGTATCTGTGTTCCTGAACGGTTCATATAACCGTTACGCAAATACTGATAAAGCGGATTATTCAGCGTCGGTGAGTGTCAGCATACCTTTTGACTTCAGAGGGATACAGCATTACGCCAGTAACAGTGTGGGATATAACCGGAGCAATGGTTCAACGTTCAATACAAGCATTTCAGCTTCAGTGAATGATCGCGTTAACTATAACCTCAATGCGGATATCAGTTCCCGTGGTCAGCGGGGCGCATCGGCATCGGCCAGCTATGCGTTTGACGCTGTTCAGACAAATATTGGAGTATCGCAGACACATTCGCGCCAGGGTGACGGACAGACCAGCTTCTCCGGGGGCATCTCCGGCTCTGTGTTAGGGACCAGCGAAACCGGACCTCTCTTTACAAAAGAGTCTTCCGATACTGTCGCTATTGTCAGCGTACCGGGTGTCAGTGGAATCAGGTTCAACAACTCCATGCCTACTGACCGAAATGGTAACACTGTGGTGTGGTTGTCCGGGTATGCAGAAAACAGCATTAACATTAACATGGAAAACGTCCCTGACGACATGGATTTCAGCACGACATCCTACAAAGTGGTTCCGACTGAAAAGGCGATGGTTTACCGAAAATTTGGTTTTGAGAACGTACTTCGTTACATCCTGCGTGTGAAGGATAAGCAGGGTAAATACCTTACAGGTGGTGAAGCCACCACAGAACAGGGACTGAATGCCGGGTTTATATCCACAAACGGTGTTCTGCTAATGAATATGCTGACTGAACCAGAAAAGATCCGCATTGATATGGGAAATGGAATGCAGTGTCATTTTTCCATGAAAGGTTTACAGGCTAACACCAATAAAGTTCAGGAGATTCGTTGTGAATAAAGTAGCTAAAACGGCGATTGCAGTTGTGCTCTCATTCGCATTCTGTAGCCAGGCTATGGCTGCGTTTGTATTGAATGGGACGCGCTTCATTTATGATGAAAATAAAAAAAATATTACCTTTGAAGTCACCAATAATGCCGGTCAGATGTATGGGGGGCAGGTATGGGTGGATAATACCAGTGAGGGAAACGGTATCTACATGGTTCCTCAGCCTCCTTTTTTTAAAGTCGGCGCAAAACAAAAACAGATTATCCGAATCATGAAAACAGATTCCTCATTACCCACAGACCGTGAATCGTTATTCTGGTTGAATGTACAGGAAGTACCGCCAAAACCAGATGTTAAAGAAAGCCATGGCAGTGTTCTGGCGATTGCGATGAACTCCAGAGTGAAGCTGATTTATCGTCCATCCGGTCTTAAGAACGGGAGGGAAAATGCTGAGAAGAAACTGATCATGGAGCAAAGGGGAGATAAAACCTGGATTAAAAACCCCACCCCCTACTATATGGCAATTGTCGGTGTGCAAACTAATGGCAGGGAGCTGAAACTCAGCGATAAGGTTACAAAAGAATTAACGCTGCTGGCACCCTTTAGCAGTGTATCTCTGGGGGTTAGTGTCCGTGGGAACCTTAAAATTGCCGCGATAAATGACTGGGGGGGAGTGCAGAATTATGAAATTCATTAATCCTGTGCTGATAGCGGCATTATCTGTAAGTTTTACCGGGTTTTCTGCGAATGTCCGGAGTGCGGATACCCAAACGGCCACATTTACCATTAATGCAACATTCACTGCCCCCAGTTGTGATATATCCATCCCAACGCAATTTTATAGCCTGGGAACATTAACACCGGGAGCAGCGAAAAAACACTCACCGCTTGAAATAAAGTGGACATGCGCAGGGAATATACCAGTAAAGACGGCAATTAAAGGTTCTGTTTCACAGGGGCAACTGGAATCGTCGAATGATAAGCTGCAAATGTTGCTAACAAAGGACAGTCAGCCTAATGGAACATATTTATGGCTGGAAAACAATAATACGCCTGTAAAACTGACAGGGCAGGATTCTGATGCATTCTGCAGTGACAGTACTGCCGCAACCGGTGAGCGCCAGTGTGTCATTACACCGGTAACGGAAGTTCATAACACAGATCAGTTTGGTCCTGTTAAGGCTGCAGTGACATTTGAAGTTATATATCCATAGTGTATTTATGATACAACAACGAATCATTATAGATGGTTTCTGTGAGTATGAGATGCTGGGGTTAAGCGCACTGCTGAAAGCAGAAAATTATGATGTCAGACTCAGGAAAGAAACCGAACCGACCAAAGGAGATATTCTGATAATAGCGTTGAGTGCAGTGCCACTTTTGAACTGGTTGTCTTTATTCTCAATGTTCAGAGCATCTGATGATGTGCGCTACTGCAGGACAATATTTCTGGTTCCCGGACAGGTGAAAGAGATGCAACGATTATTTTCAACAATAAATATTGTCGACGGTTCCCTGCCGCTGGCAGTGTTGAAAGACAGTATTATAAAAACAGCAGGAGGGGGGCGGGATGAAGCGCCCACGCACTTTTACATATATAAGAAAGAGTGTATGGATAGAATAATTTTTCTTCAGAAGCTATCCCGAAAACCATCAGCAAACAAAGACCGGAAGCATTATTACTGGCGCTCTCGCCTGTGTTCTCTTATGGGAGTTCCGAATGTTCATATATTATCCGTCATAGCACCGACCTGCACGACGTCATTTTTGATGAATATTCATGAAATGTGAGAGTTTCCGTCATGAATGATAAAAATGCATATCAGAGATATCCATGAATACGCAGGATTCGTGACTGTTGCTTTGATACCGAATAGTCAGGCATTACACCAGTCGATTGGATTGCTATTCAGAACGGGAGATTTTAATGAAACTCATTTCAGCAAAAGAGTCCATTATAATGTTAAAAAGATGTTTTGTTATTTTTCCGCAAATTGCGGTAAAAGTGTGGGGCTTTAACTTTACGTTTAAGTCCTGTTTTTTGAACGTATTCATATTCCTTTTTTTATGTGAAGGAATCATCTTTTCATCACCGGCTTTTTCGACTGTTATATACGAAAAGAACCTTATAAATAACTTTAACTATACCCCAAAACGTGTAATTTATGATGCCCGCCCTATCAAAAAAGTTACATTAACTGGTAAATTGGGGGACTGTGCTCTGCGTGGGGTAAATCTTGGTGACAATATATTAAACAATAGCTCATGGGTAATGGGCTTAACCTCTCATTTTAGCGGGAATCAGACTTACATGGAAAATATACCTGTGCAAGTCTATGGGACAGCATCAGATGTTCTTCACTATACTGACTGGGGGGGGAAATATAATCAGGTGCTTCGTTCTGGAGATAGCTGGCGTAAAACAGGAATTGGAACCGGATGGTATGGTAATCAAAACGTGGTTTTCCCTACACTTCTGACAATAGATACGGGGGAGATGGTGAATTTTAACGTTATTGTTCGTTTATGCCGGGGTGATGATGGGTCTTATATTAATGCAGTAGCGGAATATTCCGGGTCTCCTGGCAAGCACGCTAGGGTAATCGCAACGCCGACATCTGCAGCACTACAATCCCTGGTGGGAACAACTGCTGTCGGTCATACCAGCGTGGAAATCGAGAATGTAATGCCATCGAAAATAGAGTTCATATCAAATGATGCGAGTGCCACAAAGGACTATACTCTCACATTGCCTGAACCTGTGAATCCGAACTATGCAGGGCATTCTTACGCTACAACATTTCAGTTTGAATACCGGGTAAATGCGACTAAACCCGGGAATTTTGTTATACCAGTGAATATTTCTGCCACATATCCGTAATAAAATGAGCAGAGTGCCAATCAGATACAACAGGGACTCTGCCATAAAAAATTACTGGACACAGGTTCTGAATGAGAAAAAGTAATCTCTTTATTGATGCGCCGAATAACAATATGGTATACAATTACTTTAGTCTGCAGCTATCTTTTAGCAGGAGTGGGTATGTTCAGTAACTCTGACTGTTATAATACATTTGCCAGTAAGATACATATGGCTGAGGAATGCTTTCCATTTTTTCAGCCAATAGTTGATGCTGACTCTAATTTATATGGCGTTGAAGTTCTGGCGCGCTGGAATATGCTAGATGGCAGGGTGTTATCTCCCGAGTTGTTTATTTCTCAGGTGGAACATGCCGGGCTGTCCGGATTTATGACAAGTATCTTATTAAGAAAGACAGCAGATGTCCTACTGCCTTTAAAACAATTTTTGCCGGTTGGTATTTTAATCACTTTCAATGTGGGGAGGCCAGACTATAATTCAGCGGAAATGATTTATGCATATAAACTGGTTCAGAAGCATCTTATTCAACTCCACCCTGTACTGGTTTGTGAATTGACGGAGCACAGAGAATGGGGAAACTCTTCAGAAGATAATGTGTTTCTTAATAATCTGGACAGGGAAAATATATCTGTAGCACTGGATGACTTTGGAACGAAGTATTCAAATATTGATATGTTATCCAGGGTTAATGCAGCATTTATGAAAATAGGGAACTCATTCATTTATCGTATGGATGAAAATCCATCTTCACAACGTCTGGCTGAATGTGTTATTTTTGCTGCAAAAAAATTTTCTTTGCGAGTGATTGCAGAAGGTGTTGAAAATAAATGGCAGTATGACTGGTTAAAAAAACAGGGGGTAAAATTATTTCAGGGATATTATTTCTCCCCCCCATTATCAGCTGACCAGCTCGCTTCATTTGTAAAGAGTAAAAAAACACGATATGATAAATCCGGTTTACGTTCTGAATAATTAAAAATTGTATGATGTTTCCCCATGAAATCTTATGAGTTTCTTTTTGATGTGATATTGATTTTTATAATTATGCCGGATTTTATTTAACGGCTTTCTTTACATGAACGAAGGTGTTTGTTTCTGGCAGGAAGTCTCTCAGTAATTCGGAAGAAACACAACTTCTGCCCTGTAAAGATAACTTCGGCTATCAACTTCTGTTCTGTTATTGCAAGATTAATATAATGTTGTCACTTGAGAGATTTTCATCAGTTAAACTAAAGACAGTGTTTGTAATATTAGTAACATTTTTGGTGCTTGCGGTTATTGTTGTCTCAGTGTTAAAAAGGCCAAGATATCTGGATATAAAGCAGACATATGAAATTAGTAAGAAATACCCTACTATTCTTATAATAAGACACGGAGAAAGGTGTGATCGTTCAAAAGATCAATGTTTTTCTGAACCAGATGGAATAACTGTCAATGGCACGCAAAAAGCGATTCGTCTGGGTAAGAATTTGAGTGATATAACCGGGAACTATAATCTTTATTCAACAAACACAACCCGAACCAGACAAACAGCTTGTTTTTTCTCAAATGGAGTTAGCCCCACCATAGTAAGTTTATCAAATAATGGTGAATCACCTGTGAGGAAAATTTTAGACTTATCGTATCAGGGTAAAAACGCTGTTGTGTTTACTCATAATCATTGCCTCTCTCGCATTGCAAAAGATATGAGATGGTGGAAGTTAAAACCAGGATATCTCGAGACATTAGTTTTGCATCGGGAGGCGAACAATCTTATTTTAGATGGTGCATTAAAGTATCAACAAAAGTAAAAATTGCGGGTGAGGACTCCAATTAGTAGAACATGTATTTTTCGATAAAAGCACCGATGACTTTTTCATGAAGTTCTACAGAGCGCGAGAAACAGATGGTTCTGCGGGCCAGACGTTTGATTTGGGTTCTCTGGGTTAGATTGTTACGCTCAATGCGCTGAGTAAAAATCTTACCAGTCAGATGCTTCTCCTTCGGTAGCTCTCTGGTGTAACTACCCCATTCGTCAGTGGTCAACATCCCGATGGTAAAAGGGGTAAGCAGAGCCAGTAATTCACGACAGGTTTCATCAGTCCGGAGCCAAAAGTGTAGGCCAGAACGCCGCCGGTTTTCGTGTTGTATGCATACCAGAGCCAGTGCTGCCGGGCTTTACTACCGGCAAAGCTCCATTGCTCGTCGAGTTCGCAGATAAGTGCCACATCAGCATGAGCGACCGGGGATGACGTTATTCGTCGTGGCGAGAGTTTTTTAAAGTTTGGATGACAGTATTAATGCCGATTTTCAGCGTCCGGGCGGTATCGCGAACCCCGGTGTCGTTGAAAGCCATTTCGGTGATCTGGTCTTTAACTCCCGGTTTACGGGCCTCGTAACAATAAGTGAGCTGAAATACCCGGTGACAGTCACGACAGCGGAATCGATCATGTCCTTTTGGGCTCTGCCCGTGACGGTAAATCTGAACGGACTACGGGGACAATGGAGGCTAATTGTGACCATGAAAGAACCTTAAAAGCGAGTATTATACATCTATTCTACTAATTGGATGCATCACCCGCAGGAACATGCTGTTCATCAGCATGTTCCTGCGGGATTGGGTGCGTACAGTTTTTTACCATTATAGCAATAAAAATAAATATTTTGTTATTTAAATCATTAATGTTTTTTT
>NZ_PTRF01000037.1:0-6532 GCF_002965705.1 Escherichia sp. MOD1-EC6842
CATCCGTAGCTCAGCTGGATAGAGTACTCGGCTACGAACCGAGCGGTCGGAGGTTCGAATCCTCCCGGATGCACCATCTTCTCCGTATTATCCGCGATTGATGATCCTCATGGTCTGCAATATTGATGTATGCACCAGGGAGGATAACGTTGCGCCAGCAACGACCCGAAGGGCGAACGCCAGTGAGTCATCCTCCCGGATGCACCATCTTCTCCAACAATTTCCTCCAAAAACATCTCATTTCTAAATAACTATTTTATCCATATCCTGAATAATCTTCCCCTTCGCATCGGCGACAAAATCAAGCAATTACGCTAAAGTAGCGTCATATTTTTCGACTTGCGAGAAGACAATGTACGAGCGTTATGCAGGTTTAATTTTTGATATGGATGGCACAATCCTGGATACAGAACCCACGCACCGTAAAGCGTGGCGTGAAGTATTAGGACGCTACGGTCTTCAGTACGATGTACAGGCCATGATTGCGCTTAATGGCTCGCCCACCTGGCGTATAGCCCAGGCGATTATTGAGCTGAATCAGGCCGATCTCGATCCCCATGCATTAGCCCGCGAGAAAACCGATGCCGTAAGAAGCATGTTGCTCGATAGCGTCGAACCGCTTCCTCTTGTTGAAGTGGTGAAAAGCTGGCACGGTCGTCGCCCAATGGCTGTCGGTACGGGGAGTGAAAGCGCCATCGCTGAGGCGCTGCTAACGCATCTGGGATTACGTCGTTATTTTGACGCGGTTGTCGCTGCCGATCACGTCAAACACCATAAACCTGCACCAGACACGTTTTTGCTGTGTGCGCAGCGTATGGGCGTGCAACCAACACAGTGCGTTGTCTTTGAAGATGCCGATTTTGGCATACAGGCCGCTCGCGCCGCAGGCATGGACGCCGTGGATGTTCGCTTGCTGTGAGTGAGTCGCTGTCGCTCTTCTCGTTGTTTGCCAGTAGTTTTCTCAGCGCTACACTACTACCCGGCAATTCGGAAGTTGTGCTGGTCGCAATGTTACTTTCTGGGGTGAGTCATCCCTGGGTTTTAGTATTAACAGCAACAATGGGTAATAGCCTTGGAGGGTTAACTAACGTTATCCTTGGGCGTTTCTTTCCATTGCGCAAAACATCGCGCTGGCAAGAAAAAGCCATTGGCTGGCTGAAACGCTATGGCGCAGTCACACTCTTATTAAGCTGGATGCCAGTGATTGGCGACTTACTGTGTCTGTTAGCGGGATGGATGCGCATCTCGTGGGGACCAGTAATCTTTTTTTTGTGCCTTGGTAAAGCGTTGCGCTATGTTGCGGTTGCAGCAGCCACCGTTCAGGGCATGATGTGGTGGCACTAATTGTAGGCCTGCACACATGGCCACCATTACAGTTATGCTAATTAAAACGATTTTGACAGGCGGGAGGTCAATTTGATCCCGGACGTATCACAGGCGCTGGCCTGGCTGGAAAAACATCCTCAGGCATTAAAGGGGATACAGCGTGGTCTTGAGCGCGAAACTTTGCGTGTTAACCCAGATGGCACTCTGGCAACAACCGGTCATCCTGAAGCATTAGGTTCCGCACTGACGCATAAATGGATCACCACCGATTTTGCCGAAGCGTTGCTGGAGTTCATTACGCCGGTCGATGGCGATATTGAGCATATGTTGACCTTTATGCGCGATTTGCATCGCTATACCGCGCGTAATATTGGCGATGAGCGGATGTGGCCGTTAAGTATGCCATGTTACATCGCGGAAGGTCAGGATATCGAACTGGCGCAGTATGGAACGTCCAATACAGGGCGCTTTAAAACGCTGTACCGTGAAGGGCTGAAAAATCGCTATGGCGCGCTGATGCAAACCATCTCCGGCGTACACTACAACTTCTCTTTACCAATGGCATTCTGGCAAGCGAAGTGTGGTGATATCTCGGGCGTTGACGCCAAAGAGAAAATCTCTGCGGGCTACTTCCGCGCTATTCGTAACTACTATCGCTTCGGTTGGGTGATCCCGTACCTGTTTGGCGCATCTCCGGCAATTTGTTCTTCTTTCCTGCAAGGTAAACCGACGTCGCTGCCGTTTGAGAAAACCGAGTGCGGCATGTATTACCTGCCGTATGCAACATCGCTACGTTTGAGCGATCTGGGCTATACCAATAAATCGCAAAGTAATCTTGGTATTACCTTTAATGATCTCTACGAGTATGTAGCGGGTCTGAAGCGGGCAATTAAAACGCCGTCGGAAGAGTACGCGACGATTGGTCTTGAGAAAGACGGCAAGCGGCTGCAAATCAACAGCAACGTGCTGCAGATTGAAAACGAGCTGTATGCGCCGATTCGTCCGAAACGCGTTACTCGCAGCGGCGAGTCGCCTTCAGATGCGCTGTTACGCGGCGGCATTGAATATATCGAAGTGCGTTCGCTGGATATCAACCCATTCTCGCCGATTGGTGTTGATGAGCAGCAGGTGCGATTCCTCGACCTGTTTATGGTCTGGTGTGCGCTGGCTGATGCACCGGAAATGAGCAGTAGTGAACTTGCCTGTACACGCGTCAACTGGAACCGGGTGATCCTCGAAGGACGTAAGCCGGGGCTGACACTGGGAATTGGCTGTGAAACTGCGCAATTCCCGTTGCCGCAGGTGGGCAAAGATCTGTTCCAGGATCTGAAACGCGTCGCGCAAACGCTGGACAGCATTAACGGCGGCGAAGCATACCAGAAAGTGTGTGATGAACTGGTGGCCTGCTTTGATAATCCCGATCTGACTTTCTCCGCCCGCATCTTACGGTCTATGATTGATACTGGTATTGGTGGAACCGGGAAAGCGTTTGGTGAGGCTTATCGCAATTTGTTGCGTGAAGAGCCGCTGGAAATTCTGCGTGAAGACGATTTTATTGCCGAGCGCGAAGCGTCTAAACGCCGTCAGCAGGAAATGGAAGCCGCAGACACCGAGTCGTTCAAGGTGTGGCTGGAAAAACACAGCTGATAGAAAAGAAAAAGGCCACTCGTGAGTGGCCAAAATTTCATCTCTGAATTCAGGGATGATGATAACAAATGCGCGTCTTTCATATACTCAGACTCGCCTGGGAACAAAGAGTTCAGAATATTTTAAAAAAAATTACCGGAGGTGGCTAAATGCCGTTGTTAGATAGCTTCACAGTCGATCATACCCGGATGGAAGCGCCTGCAGTTCGGGTAGCGAAAACAATGAACACCCCGCATGGCGACGCAATCACCGTGTTCGATCTGCGTTTCTGCGTGCCGAACAAAGAAGTAATGCCAGAAAAAGGTATCCATACCCTGGAGCATCTGTTTGCTGGTTTTATGCGCAACCATCTTAACGGTAACGGCGTTGAGATTATTGATATCTCGCCAATGGGTTGCCGCACCGGTTTCTATATGAGTCTGATTGGTACGCCAGATGAGCAGCGTGTTGCTGATGCCTGGAAGGCGGCAATGGAAGATGTGCTGAAAGTGAAGGATCAGAATCAGATCCCTGAACTGAATGTCTACCAGTGCGGTACTTACCAGATGCACTCGTTGCAGGAAGCACAGGATATTGCACGTAGCATTCTGGAGCGCGACGTGCGTATCAACAGCAATGAGGAACTGGCGCTGCCGAAAGAGAAGTTGCAGGAACTGCACATCTAGCCCGTTTAAGAAGAAGCCGGGCGGTGATATCACTGTCCGGCTTGCCTGATGTGCTACGCTTATCAGGTTGATGCGGGGAGCGCGCCACCCGTACGTGACGGGCGGCAAAGTGGTATTAAAAGAGATATTTCATGCCCAGCATTCCCTGGGTATCGCTGTAACCGTTGTCCCCCAACTGCTGGGCGACGTTGCCCCACAGTTGCAGACGTGGATTAAGCTGACCTTCCACCCCAACTTTTAGCTCGCCGATGTTACGCGTGCCGATGATTTCATCGCTGATGCCATCCATCTTCACGCTGTAATTGCGGGAGTTATAAATCCAGTTGGCTTCCACGAAAGGCTGGAAGGAACGCGCTTTATGATCATCAATAGCATTATGACCTTGCAGGTACGCTTTCACCCCCAGACGCGTTTGCAGGTTTATAGCGCGGCGATTTTTTTGATACAGATTTGCATTTCATTTGATACCGATGAAAAGCGCCGATAAGCATCTTTTTTGATACTAAATTGGCGCTTTCCTTTGCACTCCTTAAAGACATCTTTTAACGGCACAAAAACCAACTTCATAATGTCTTTTGCTTAGGTTTAAACTTCGTTTAACGCTTCCTGTATTCTTCGACCAATCCATTTCATGACCGGTACAGGCATTGAATTTCCAATGGCCTTATAACGATGAGCTGGAGATGAATTTTTCCATGGAATATCTGTATATCCATCGGGAAAACCTTGTAGCCTCTCGCATTCGGTTGGCGTCAACCTACGAACCCTTGAATATGGCACTCTTTCAACTATGAGCCCACCAGACATAGTCATGTCCTGGTTAGTTGTTCCGTTATAGCCAGCTATTACTGTGCCTGTTCGTTTTGGCAATGCTTCAAGGCAATATCGGTGCAATTTTCCTTCAATGCCTTGATCAAGAAGGGATTCGGATTTTTTCTTCTTTCCGTAATAGTTTTTATCGCCCTGCGACACAGGCGGGAACTCAAATAATACCTTTCCGGGATCGAGCCTTTTTCCAGCACTTGCCACAACAAACACTCTTCTGCGAGCCTGGGCGACTCCGAAATATTGGGCATCAAGTACTCGCCAGGCGACGATACGCGATGGTCCAGACACAACACCAGCGTTTGCCCATCTTTTCCTTGCTGGCTGTAATGCGCAACCTGCTCCGGCCAGCGCACCAAGAAAATGACCGAATGCATTGTCATGGCTACTTAAAACTCCTGTGACGTTTTCCCATACGATTATTGAGGGGGATTTATTGAGCGATGCCCGAACGGTATCTATCTGATTCGCCAGTTCAACAAAAGACAGTGTTAACTGCCCCCGTGGATCTGAAAGGCCTTTTCGTTTGCCTGACATACTGAATGCCTGACACGGAGTTCCACCTACAAGAATATCTGGTGCTTCAATAAGCCCATCCCTGATACGAGGCGCAAGCAAAGCCATATCACCAAGATTTGGTATATGGGGCCAGCGATATGAAAGAAGTGTTGACGGGAAGTCCTCTATTTCACTGAACCATCTGGCTTTCCAGCCAAGATTGCTCCAGGCTACTGTCGCAGCTTCAATACCACTGCATACTGAACCATAGGTTAGTGACTTATCAGACTGAAAGTAATGTTTCTTGTTCCCCACGGCAGGATTTCCTTGTGTATGTGGGGTGCTCTGTGGCGCTCTGAGATGTGATTTGATTGAGGGTTTTGCAGCGCGGACATTTTACTTCCAGATAGCTGAAACTGGCCCGTGCCAGTAGCTTATTGCAGTGTCGGCACCGTATGTTTCGATACATGGCCGCATAACCTCCTGCTTTGTTGATGATATCTTTCTCGCCTAATCGATCGACAAAAACGATCGATTCGATTTGTTTAATTGATACAACAAATAGATTGAAAAGTCATCAACAATGATTCAGGGAGGTGATTCATCAGCTATGAAGTTATGGAACGCCTGATTTTCTGATGTAATTCGTGCAATCAGCGAGTCAGTTGACCTTCACGAACCGCAAAAATAGCGCATCTTGGGGTACACAGGATCTGCATAGCTATCCACATTGCGGTGGTGAAGTTTCGATCCTGTAATGTATCTTCATCAAGTCCTGAACGTAGCGCATTGATAATTTCTGTGCTTAATATTTCCAGGCCTTTGGTATCAGGTTGCTTTGTATTCTTGTCCATGATTATCGTCCTCTGATTGGTATATAAAGCGCCCATGAAAATAAAACCGACAGGAGAAACTGCCGGTTTGTATTGTTACATCATGGTGCTGTCAGTTCCGGGCTGAGCCGGGTCTGGTTGTTCTGGCTGTGCTTCGGTTTTCGGCTCATTATCAGCATCACTGGCCGCAGCAGCTGGTCCAATAAGTTTTGCCAGCACCTCATCAACGTAAGTGTCGATTTGTGCCTCAAAATCCTTGCGGACTTGCGCTTTCAGCAACTTATTTACTTCACCGGAATACAGTGCCTGTTTTACCAGGTCTTCAGTGACGGTGCCTTTAATTTCTGGCATGTATATCCTCCTCATGCGGGAATAAAGCCCTGCAATCAGGGCTGGGTCGGGTCTTTTGGGAGCGGAGTTGCCTGCGCTGTTTTACTGAGCTTTTCGGCTGCTGCGTCATCAATTTTGCGGCGAACATAATTTCTGATGGCCTTATAGCCACCACTCACCAGGTATAAGACACATACCGCCGTGCAGAAATACAGTAATATCAGCTGTAAAAATGTCATTATTCATCTCCATTATTGGCATGGTGTTGACATAGTTAATACCTGTTGGTTAAAAAGGCGTCCTGCATTTTTGCTTTGGATGTATCGACCTTTGCCGCCGGTTTCCTTGTTTTCCCTTTCCCGGCGGCATTTTTTTATCCTGCTGACGGGTTATTCACTTCCACCAAAA
>NZ_PTRF01000038.1:0-6247 GCF_002965705.1 Escherichia sp. MOD1-EC6842
CAACTAATCAAGGTAGTTAATCATGGCTGAACACGATATTACGCCAGAAGTCACCATTTCCAAAACACAGCGCCGCTGTACCGTGGGTTATCTGCCCAACCGCAGTGACACGCCGGTGATCAAAATCAGCGCCAAATGGCTGAGAGAAGCGGGATTTGAGATCGGCACGGGCGTTACCGTGAAGATCTCGTAAGGCTGCCTGCTCCTGCTTGCGGATAACAACGAAGTACAGGAACTGCGCAGGGAGCTTTATCAGGTTAAACAGGCGGTTAAGGGGATGCGTGACGGGATGTTTAGTGTGCTGAACGAGAGTTAAATAATAAAAAAGCCGGGAAGATTTAATTTCACCCGGCTTTTTATTTAAAATGCCAATTCTAAATCCACTGGATTGTTTATATTTATTCTTAGTCTAATATTAGAACTTGATTCTACTATAATAATATCAGATGTATATTCAGTTATATTAATAAATGGATTAGATTCTTCGGAATAAAGAACCCAAACTAAGTTTTTATTTTCATCGAGATATGCGATAAATCCTTCAGAACCATAACTACCTTCTCCAATGCAACAATAGCAATTATTCGCTAATTTAACTTCTCTAGACTTATCAATATCAGTAACTTCATCTTTATTTTTTTCATAAAAGGCAGAGAAATCAAACTCACCATTTTTCTCAATACAAGGAGTAGGGTAAGATGTTATTTTACAAAGGAAAGATTCACCGTTAGAAAAGTAAATAGCATCTTTTATCGGTAATAAACCATCTTCCCATAACTGAATAATATTTTTCATTTGCAACCTCTTGATGTTCTTTCCGGTCGAGAATTTAATCCTTTATCTGGTACTATTCCACCGGCCTTTATATTTCTTCGTTCTCTAAATCTCTCTCGGAATTTTTGTAACCATGTTTTTCCAGTAGATGAGTCAGGATGAGGAGCATTAGGGTCAACTCTAATGACTTTAACCTTATCTAATCCGGCCTCTAGAGCTGCGTCTAATCGCCTATTATCATAAGAAACTAATTGCCCATCAATATCAATTACTCTTAATGGAGACCTGTCCCAATCCCAACCACCATTACGCATAATATCGGCATAATCATGAGGTGATATTGTTCTTTGAGAAAAATTAATATCTTTGGGATTAACCCACTCCCCTGTTAATCCCAGCGGGTCGATCCAACTTATTGGATTCGGTGAGTATTGGTAAAGATTCAGTCCCCCCGCCAGCCCTATCGGGTCAGGTTGGGTAAACCGCCTGTAGTCCGGATCGTAGCACCTGAGTAAGTATACTCACACTCAAGATGCATCCCTTAAAGATAAAGAAGCAGCGCAGTGTTTATTACCTTCTGCGATTACACTCGCTGCATGCAACTCAGATGCTTCACAATTATTTATTAAAACCGGATATATTTATACCTATATATGATAATTCATCTAAATCTTGATGCTTATTTGCAGGTTCTAAATAACGTGCAGGAAATAAATCCCTGGCAGCATGGTAATATAAAATAGAGATAATATCCTTTTGTATTTCCTTCAATGCCTCTCTATTTTCACAACCAGTAACGTCATAAACTTCCTGATCGCTACAATTTTCTAATACATAATTTATGCACGATTCATAAATCATCAAACCGTCTTCTGATACATCAATATGAAATTGATTTACTGTTCCTGAGGGATTTCTATGTTCCAATAAATACATTTCTCTCACCTATTAAAATCTTACATAATCACTAAATATATCTCTAAACTCATCAAGTTCACTTTGAGTTGGTCTTTCCCATCGGTCAGTATTTCGATTCATTCGATGTTGGATATTTTTCCTAGAGATATCCCTCATAGATGTGACAATTTCAGAACCATCTTTTTCAATTATATGTGCTCTGTCATTTGGTCCCAGTACAACCCACCGCCCATCTGATTGCTTTAATATATCGCTAGAACGCGCATTTTGAAGATCATTAATAACAGCACCAATAGGTCGACCTTCACGATGCCTTTGTAAAGCATGACTACTTTTCTTCAAAGTAGCACACATCTGCCCCAACGGATCTATCCAGCTTACTGGATTAGGCGCATATTGGTAGAGGTTTATCCCACCTGCCAGCCCTATCGGGTCAAATCGCGCAATCTAATCGAAGTCCGGATCGTACTGTCAGTTTCGTCTATAAATCACTAAAACCATCACGTCATAGTTCATACGCTACCGCCACACCCTGACAAAGTAAGCTATCTGCACGAAGTTTATTTTACTATCTAATCAGCAGGTTAAATACAAAAATATCATTTCCAAAACACAGCGCCACTGTACCGTGGGCTATCTGCTCAACCGCAGCGACACGCCGGTGATCAAAATCAGCGCCAAATGGCTGAGAGAAGCGGGATTTGAGATCGGCACGGGCGTTACCGTGAAGATCTCGGAAGGCTGCCAGATCCTGCTTGCGGATAACAACGAAGTACAGGAACTGCACAAAGAACTTTATCAGGTTAAATAGTCAGTTAAGTGGATGCGTGACGGGATGTTTAGTGTGCTGAACGAGAGTTAAATAATAAAAGCCGGGAAGGTTCAATTCCCTTCCCGGTCATACAAGTAACTAATCCCTAATGTACACATCCATATATTTTGACACATTATCTTTATATAAAGAGGTATTTCTAAAGGTTTTTAAATCAACGCCATTTAATTTACTGTAACCATCCTCACTCAATGAGTCGGATTGCCAACCACAAACGGGACATATTTCAAAAACAGAGTCTTCATATTTGTCAAAAACAATAAATCTGCAAGCAGCACAATGAATCCCAGTGATTTCACTATCAGAATGATCAATGATTTTTATTTCATTCCCAGTAACTTCTTTAACCTTATTTTCCAGATACTTATTTCTTATTAATGGAGATAACTTATAAACGTCAATAATATCGTTATTAAACATTTGCTTATTAGATAAGGATGATTCTGGAGCGTCTATTAGTCCATTCTCATACAAAAGGGTAGCTCTGTCGTCAGAGCTTAAAGTAAATAATGAATAAGAGGAAAGAAAATTAATAACCTCTGTGTGAAGGAATTCTATATACATTATTTTTCCCCAGCTAAATTAATTGCATCCTGAAATGGAGTCTTACTTCGTCCATCATCTATATAATACGTCCTCATTTCTCTTTTCCCCATATGCCCTACAAATATTTCACCGGTATTTTTATCATGTCTGATTACAAAATTGCCTACTTTTGCTTCTTGCATTGATTCGGTTAAAGGTTTTGAAGCAAATTCTTTCGCTTTTGCCATATACTGATTTTGTGTAATATTACCGAATTCGTGTCCATGTTTTGCATAGTGATATTGTAATCCAGTTTGACCTGTTACAGGGTTTTTGTTCGGGTTAAAGCTTTTCCACTTAACAGAGCCAGCGATACCACAATTATTAAGTCCGAGAGGATCGATCCAGCTTAACGGATTAGGCGCATATTGGTAGAGGTTTAATCCGCCTCTCAGCCCTATCGGATCAAATCGCGCAATCTAATCGAAGTCCGGATCGTACTGTCAGTTTCGTCTATAAATCACTAAAACCATCACGTCATAGTTCATACGCTACCGCCGCCCCCTGATAAAGTAAGCTATCTGCACGAAGTTAATTTTACTATCTAATCAGCAGATTAAATATAAAAATATCATTTCCAAAACACAGCGCCACTGTACCGTGGGTTATCTGCCCAACCGCAGCGACACGCCGGTAATCAAAATCAGCGCAAAATGGCTGAGAGAAACGGGATTTGAGATCGGCACGTGCGTTACCGTGAAGATCTCGGAGGGTTGCCTGTTCCTGCTTGCGGATAACAATGAAGAACAGGAACTGAGCAGGGAACTTTATCAGGTTAAACAGGTGGTTAAGGGTATGCGTGACGGGATATTTAGTGTACTGAACGAGAGTTAAATAATAAAAAGCCGGGAATATGTTGGACTACACCTTAATCAGTTGGGTGTCCAACTTTATGGGGTCAGTCCAAAAACCCGGCTTTCATTAGACTTCTTCTATTTCATATTTTATAGATAATTCATGAAAGGCAGTAAATATCAGTGAAAATAATTTATCTCTATCACTTCCATTTAAATTGTTTACAATAAAAAACCATCCTCATGATCTTCTATTGAAAAATCAATCCAATTTGAATAGCTAGATGGAATCCAAAGTGAACCGTCAGTATTAATTCGAGAGGATGGTTGATTTACCTTTATTCTATCGACAATAAAAGAAAGTAAATTATCTACTTTATCATCGACATGTATAACATATTCAACACTCATTAATTTCTTACCTTATACGCCGCACCCATGGGTCCGCCCTCGTTTTGTAGAATAATCATTTGGATCCCTATATGTGTTTCATTTGGATTTGTACTCGGAATGCCTCTGTCATTCAGCGGTATCTCACCGGGATCATATTTATGCACATGTGCGTTAGCTCCTGATTTCGGTAATGGATCACCGTTTTTCATAGTCATACTTTGGTTTCCATAGGGATCGACACGAACTTTAGAACCATCGGCGTGGCTCCAAGTCTGATTCCCGGTACTTGTTTGTTTATCTAAATTGAATCCATTATCAGTAAGAATAGAACCTATTGCCCCTGGGGATCTTCCTTTTAATTGAGGTAAATCAGAGGCGGCACTTAATCCAAGAGGATCGATCCAGCTTAACGGATTAGGCGCATAAGCATAAAGGTTTAAACCGCCCCTTAAGCCTATCGGATCAAATCGCGCAATCTAATCGAAGTCCGGATCGTACTGTCAGTTTCGTCTATAAATCACTAAAACCATCACGTCATAGTTCATACGCTACCGCCGCCCCCTGATAAAGTAAGCTATCTGCACGAAGTTAATTTTACTATCTAATCAGCAGATTAAATATAAAAATATCATTTCCAAAACACAGCGCCACTGTACCGTGGGTTATCTGCCCAACCGCAGCGACACGCCGGTGATCAAAATCAGCGCCAAATGGCTGAGAGAAGCGGGATTTGAGATCGGCACGGGTGTTACCGTGAAGATCTCGGAAGGTTGCCTGATCCTGCTAGCGGATAACAACGAAGTACAGGAACTGCGCAGGGAACTTTATCAGGTTAAACAGGTAGTTAAGGGGATGCGGGATGGGATGTTTAGTGTGCTGAACGAGAGTTAAATAATAAAAAAGCCGGGAAGATGATCCCGGCTCATTATAAATTAAACTCGCTCACTTCTAAGTAAAATAAATTTTGCGGATTTCAATATGATGTATTTTAATTCAGAAGGTCTGGATGTATCATTAATATAAAGAAGATAATTATGTTCTGGATAATCCATCTCATCAGGTTCGTTATCTAATAAATCAATATTTTCCTTTAAGATAAAATGTTCATGCTTCTTATCACCTGAAATATAATAGACACCATGATAAGAACTATCCCTTTCGATAAAAAATATATTCAGCGACGACTCCAGTAATTCACGAGCCTCATTTAAATCTCTTCCAGAAAATCCATACAAATCATAGTAACTCATTGTTAACTCACAAACTATGGCAATATTATACTTGGTGCTCTACCAGTTGCTGCTGGAATAGAGTCAAAAATCATGAAGTTAACGTCTCTTCCATATTGTTCACTCATTCTATCTGCTAGTCCTTTTAGCCCCAACTTATCCAGATCCCGTGCTTTTAACGGCCCAGTTCTTAATCCACCACTTCTGGTGGCAATTCCAGCGTTTTTGGCTGCACTCAAAATATCATCACCTGCAAGAGCGATATCAAAATCACTCACTCTTCCTACATCAAAAGGCTGCCCAGTACGGTAACTTTTCCCAGAAACAGCACTACCTTGAATAATAGGCGTAGTATCAGGGAAACCAGCATCAGAAAGACCTTGTCTTATTTCTCGACCAAATTGATTAAATTCATCTGCATCCCTAAAACCTTTCGGTGTACATGGCGTTAATCCAAGAGGATCGATCCATCCAAGCGGATTTGGCGCATACCGATAAAGGTTTATTCCCCCCGCCAGCCCTATCGGGTCCGGCTGCGTAAACCGCCCGACATCCGGATCATAGTACCTGTGCAGATTGTAGTGCAGCCCCGTTTCCCTGTCGAGGTACTGTCCCTGGTAGCGCAGGCTCTGCTCCACTCCGCCATGATCCTTCTCCTGTATTGTGTTTCCCCAGACCTGGTATCCCGTCTCCCACACGATTTTCCCGTCGCTGTCCGTCAG
>NZ_PTRF01000039.1:0-5057 GCF_002965705.1 Escherichia sp. MOD1-EC6842
CCTGGCTTCATCACTGTCGATGTTGAATTCGATGAGCTTGTATTACCCTGACCACCATTATTACCGTGTCCGGAGCCTCCCCCCCAGTGAACACCACTATTATTATGTCCACCTTGCTGATTCAAATTCGCCCCTGTTCCCCCCATAGATTCACCGGCAGTTGGGCCATATCCACCAAGTTCTTTCGCCATAAAAAATACCTCTTTGACATTAAAAATAAATAGTTAAAACCACAATACTGTATATATAACCACTGGTTTTATATACAGCTTAAAATTACGCCGCTGCGTTTTCCCTGTCAACCCTGTGGATTTTCATTTTTGTGAAAACGTTCAAAAAAAAAGCCCCCCACACCACGAGCTATTCCCGCCCGATGCCACAAAAACCAGCACAAACATTACCGTTCTCCGGCCTCAGTATGTTTTACTGAAACCATGATATGAGACACCTATGGGACACTGTCACTTTATGGCATGGCACACACTCCAGGACGCACTGAAAATGACGGGCAGATCGCGTTCACAGTTTTACCGTGATATGCGCGCAGGCCTTGTCAGTTACCGTACAAGCCAGGACGGACGACGGGAGTTTGAAACCAGTGAACTGATCCGGGCATACGGCGAATTAAAGCGGAATGAGACACCAGAAAGGCACACTGCGGGACAGGCAGAAAAACCTCATGATCAGCAGACAGAACGCATTCTCCGGGAGCTGAACGAGCTGAAACAATGCCTGACGCTGATGCTTGAGGATAAACAAGCTCAGGATACGGAGCGCCAGCGCCAGGAAGCAGAACGGGAACAGCTACAGAATGAGATAGCCCAGCTCAGGCAGGCGCTGGAGCAGGAAAAGAAACGGGGAGTCTGGTCCAGGTTGTTCGGTCGCTGAACGCACTCAGAGACTGATGATAAGATAGCCATCAGATAATAACTCACCGAAAATAAATACTTTAAGGTAAGGAGACTCGCATGAAACGTTCTGGCGGCACACGCTATATGTATCTTAGCGCCCTGATAACTGTGGCAGCAGCCCTCACGGCCTGTACCCCAAAAACCAGCCTGGAACAACATACCCGGCATTATGTTTATGCTTCAGATGATGGGTTTGATCCTAACTTCTACACCAAGAAAGCTGACACCACACGGATGATGATTCCGTTCTTTCAGCAGTTCCGGGAGATGGGGGTGAAAGACAAAGCAGCTGGAGTATCAGCAGAAACGGCACAGCAACGCATAAAAGAATTCCACTCTGAAGAATTCCTTCAGTCACTGAGAACCACAACCACCTTTGCGGGCAGAAAATACACGAACGGTGATATGCCATCACCGGAAAAAATGAAGCTGCTGGCTGACACGATTTCTGCGGTTTATCTTGATGGCTACGAGGGCAGGCAGTAAAGGGAGACATTTACCATAATCCCTTAATTGTACGCACCATTAAAACGCGTTGAGCGCGATTCTGACGCAGGCACCGCAAAAAGAAATGCTTACCCCCAGGAAAACCGGAAAAATGCGTCAGGATCGTTTTCAGGGCGTTGCATGACTATGCACGAAACTGAATAGCGATCTGTTTGGGCGCATACGGTGCCCATGAGGCACATTTTCGGACATTTTCAGTTCGTGAATCCCTGGCTCATTGCTACATATCCGGGCAGACACCCCTGGCAGCGCCCCCAGGGATGTGATGTAAAAAAGGCGACGCGCCCCTAGGGGCGCCCCTACATTAATTAACTGTTTTTTCTACAGATAGTCAGTACTGACCCTAAGTAGGGTCGTCATAGCGTCGCCATAGGGTCGTCGACGACGTGCTTTTGTATAAATCTGAATAAGAAAATACATTTTTAAAACCATAACAACATGATTTAAAAAGCAAATCAGAAAAAAGTTGGTTTTGCGTGGGGTGTGGGCATTTCAGGCATGAGAACAGACTCGCGTTTTTCTGGAAGAACTGCGGGGATTTTTGATTAAACAATACTCACCGCAGAGCGAGATTTTATGCAACAGCGGCTGTACTGCACAGGAATTATTTATCAGTTGATATGCCGTGCCATGATATTGCTATTGCCGAAAGGGACGTCGTTTTACGGCGTTTTCCCTATCCTGCATCGCACTGGCCGCGTTCGAATGTTTGCGCCCCTGACTAACCGCTCACTCAGCTTTATCACTCTCGCCTGCGTCACAGTTATCATGCTCCCATGAACAGAAATTCCCTTACACGGAGACATCAGACCAGTGACCAAACAGGAAAAAACCGCTCTGAACATGGCGCGCTTCATCAGAAGCCAGACATTAACGCTGCTGGAGAAGCTCAACGAACTGGACGCAGATGAACAAGCAGATATCTGTGAATCGCTTCACGACCACGCCGATGAGCTTTACCGCAGTTGCCTCGCACGTTTCGGGGATGACGGTGAAGCCCTCTGACACATGCAGCTCCCGGAGACGGTCACAGCTTGCCTGTGAGCGGATACCGGGAGCAGACAAGCCCGTCAACGGGTTTTAGCGGGTGTCGGGGCGCAGCCATGACCCAGTCACGTAGCGATAGCGGAGTGTATACGGGCTTAACCATGCGGCATGTCCAGTGTGAAATGCCGCACAGATGCGTAAGGAGAAAATGCCAGTTCAGGCGCTCTTCCGCTTCCTCGCTCACTGACTCGCTGCGCTCGGTCGTTCGGCTGCGGCGAGCGGAGTCCACTCACTCAAAAGCTGTAATACAATTATCCACAGAATCAGGGGATAACGCCGGAAAGAACATGTGAGCAAAAGACCAAGAACCGGAAGAAAGCCGCACCACTGGCGTTTTTCCATAGGCTCCGCCCCCCTGACGAGCATCACAAAAATTGACGCTCAAGTCAGAGGTGGCGAACCCCGACAGGACTATAAAGATACCAGGCGTTTCCCCCTGGAAGCTCCCTCGTGCGCTCTCCTGTTCCGACCCTGCCGCTTACCGGATACCTGTCCGCCTTTCTCCCTTCGGGAAGCGTGGCGCTTTCTCATAGCTCACGCTGTTGGTATCTCGGCTCGGTGTAGGTCGTTCGCTCCAAGCTGGGCTGTGTGCACGAACCCCCCGTTCAGCCCGACCGCTGCGCCTTATCCGGTAACTATCGTCTTGAGTCCAACCCGGTAAGACACGACTTAACGCCACTGGCAGCAGCCACTGGTAACCGGATTAGCAGAGCGATGATGGCACAAATGGTGCTACAGAGTTCTTGAAGTTGTGGCCCGACTGCGGCTACACTGGAAGGACAGTATTTGGTATCTGCGCTCTGCTGAAGCCAGTTACCTTCGGAAAAAGAGTTGGTAGCTCTTGATCCGGCAAACAAACCACCGTTGGTAGCGGTGGTTTTTTTGTTTGCAAGCAGCAGATTACGCGCAGAAGAAAAGGATCACAAGAGGATCAGTGATGCAAACTCACGATTTCTTCACTTGGATACCGACACCTGAGTTAGATGACGAAAATGAACCACCTGAATTACCTTTAATATTATTCATCTGACATGCAACCAAACAAAATGATATGATTACAACACCTACAAAAAACATTTTCTTCATGTATACTCCTTTATATAAAAACAAGATAGTGAGACATTAACATATGAACAAGAAATTCTATTTCTCTCGTTTATTATGGGGTCTATTTCCTATACTTATCGCAATATATAACTTATTCCACGAACCATTGACATCAAAAACAATACAAATATCAATCATATATATACTCAGCGGAATACTTCTTCCTGTATCTATGTACACTGTAAAAACAGTAGCATTAAGATATACATCAATACAGTTTTGGAACCCCACTTGGTTAAACTCCAATGGGGTTAATCGATTTTACGTTATATATGTGTTTTTTTGTGTTATTTTCGCAATCCCATTCAGCATTATTTATCTTTTTATAGATAAGGACAAGCTGGTCAAAAAAAATGACCAGCTTAACAACCATTAAATACCTAGTTGCGAGTTAATTTCATTAACTAACTGCTCATCAAAAAAAGAGCCTGCTAAAGCCACAAGGACACCAAAACCAACAATCCCCATAGGAACTCCTGTAATAATAGAAAAAACAATTGCAGAAATAGCCACGGCTGCACGATTTGCGGTAATAATTTCTAGTTTAACAAAAACAGGTCGCCAATTATCTGTTGTCAATGCATTTTTAAGTTCAACAAGAATATCAGCCAGATCAATAGCATTTCCTAAATAACCAAATGCTTTACTATATTTAGCTAAACTGTTTGCTGTATTCGTAGCATCTAATGCCTGAATTCCTGCGACAATAGCGGCACGATCAGCAGAATTAAACTTATCACCCAAAGAACTTCTATACCGATCAAATGCAGCCAAAGCATCATCAACACCACGAATAGTTTTTCCATTAGCTTTATCAGCCAAACTTTTCGCTAATAATTCAGCTTTCTCACCATACTTTTCTGTTACTTTTTCATAGAAAGTAGCTGTATAGGCAACAGCATCCTTTATTTTATCCACATCGCTTTTCAATGTGTTTTTGTAATCATATAACTTGCTAATATCAGCATCCAACTGATTAGATTTTCTTTGTAACTCATCAACATCCCTTTCAAGATCAGTAATTCCATGATAGGAGTGATGCTTGAATATTTTTTTCATCTCCTCTATTTTTTTATTTTTTTCACTAATCTGCGCAGCAATCTGATTTTTCTGGTTCTGCTTTTCATCAATCAGAGCACTCACCATCTTAGAACTTTTCTCCATATCACTGGCTCGAGTTTCTGGAGATACTGCATTAACAGCAGTGATGTTATTATCGTGATTATTTCCTGTCGCCTTGGTAAAAAGTGATGGCATATCACTAATTAAAGAGTTAAGAACTCTGGAGACCCCCCCTAATGGATTATCAACCAAAGAAGAATTATCTTCTGTCATAACAACACCATTCATCACCGGGAGACCATCTTTATTAATAACAACATCTCCCCACGGGGTTAGATATGACTCACCTGGCTTCATCACTGTCGATGTTGAATTCGATGAGCTTGTATTACCCTGACCACCATTATTACCGTGTCCGGAGCC